>NZ_CDRQYH010000039.1:0-36878 GCF_977039595.1 Enterobacter sp. | reverse complement strand
TTACCTGCCACGGATCGGACAGGTTGAGAATATGAGCGTAGAGGGACTTTTCGTCCATGGCGGTGACCTCTGGCGATTAAATACACCATTATCATGCCTTCAGCCACCACATCAAGGGAAGACCCATGTGCATACAGTAATTATCGGAGGTGCATCATGGGATTCCCAAGTCCAGCGCAAGACTATGTTGAAGATCGCATATCACTCGATAAGCGTCTTATCGCTCACCCGGCAGCCACATACATGATGATAGCCGGCACGACATACCTGCGCGCTGGAATCATGAAGGGCGCCATGCTCATCGTCGATTCATCGCTGACACCGAAAGATGGTTCTCTGCTTGTCTGTGCTGTTGATGGTGAGTTCAGGATCATGCGCTACAGGACGCTGCCGCATCCTTGCCTGGAGAATCCTGAAAATGGAAGAAGGGAGCCGTTACCATTAAGGGATGAGGCCAGCGATTCTTCACGGCAAGTGTTTGGGGTGATCACGTACACCATCAACGACGCGCGGTCTGGTGAGTTTGATGATTGTCCGGTGATGTGATGGGGCATGGGTGGGGCATAAAGTTACCGCGAAACGACGTTAGTTCATTGCACATGACAAATCGTATCGCGGCAACATAGCTGAAGTTACCGCACATCAATCCAACATCAAGCCACTTCGTTAAAAGACTTAATAGTCTCCAGATAAAGATCGCCTGCAGCACGGGAGTACCGAGGAACGGGATCAGCGTGATGACGTCTTTACTGCTGAGCGAGCTGCCGATCCCGAGCATGATCCCGCAGAACGAGAGAAGTGCCACGGGCAGCATAAAGGTTTTACCCAGTTGCTGGAAAAATTCCCACAGCGATATTTTTTGTGCTGCTTTCGCCGTCATAAAACGACTCCTTTATTGTTAAAATCAGTTTGTCTGCCTCAATGCTGCGAGAAGATAAAACGTTTTATCAAAGTTTAGTGCGCGCTAAATCACATTCTCAGGCTTTGACTGGTAGTATAAAGATAACGTATTGATAAAACGTTTTACCGATCTCATTTTCAGGGAGTCACGCCAACACATGGCCGTAGTGAAAAAAGTCACCATCAACGATGTCGCGCTGGCGGCGGGGGTTTCCGTCAGCACTGTTTCTCTGGTACTGAGCGGAAAAGGGCGCATCTCTCCCGCGACCGGTCAGCGGGTGAACGAGGCGGTTGAACAGTTGGGCTTTGTGCGTAACCGCCAGGCGTCGGCGCTGCGCGGGGGGCAAAGCGGGGTGATTGGCCTGATCGTTCGTGACCTGACGTCACCTTTCTATGCGGAGTTGACGGCCGGGTTAACCGAAGCGCTTGAAGCGCAAGGGCGGATGGTCTTTCTGCTTCACGGCGGCCGCGAAGCCGATCAGCTGCTTTCCCGGCTCGATATGCTGCTGAACCAGGGGGTGGACGGGGTGATCGTCGCAGGGGCGTCGGGCGTGGGCAGCGAGCTGTGCGAGCGTGCCGCCGAACAGGGAGTGCCGCTGGTGTTTGCCTCGCGCGCCAGCTACCTCGACGAAGCCGATACGCTGCGTCCGGATAACATGCAGGCCGCGCAAATGCTGACCGAGCATCTTATTCGTCGCGGTCATCAGCGCATTGCCTGGCTGGGCGGGAAAAGCTCGTCCCTGACCCGCGCCGAGCGGGTCGGCGGCTACTGTGCGACGCTGATTAAATACGGCCTGCCGTTCCACAGCGAGTGGGTCGTGGAGTGTGAGTCCAGCCAGAAGATGGCGGCGGAAGCGATAGGCGCGCTGCTGCGAAGCAGCCCGACGATCAGCGCCGTGATTTGCTACAACGATGTGATCGCCATGGGCGCCTGGTTTGGCCTGATCCGCGCCGGGCGTCAGAGCGGCGAGGGCGGGGTGGAAACCTTCTTCGGCCACCAGGTGGCGCTGGGGGCGTTCGCCGACGTCGGTGAAAACGCGCTGGACGATCTGCCGATCGTCTGGGCCACTACCCCCGCGCGGGAGATGGGTTACACCCTGGCGGACAGAATCATGCAGCGTATCGAAAATACAGATGTGCAGGCCGGGCACCAGATTGTGGCGGCGCGCCTGGTGCCGGTAAAATAGTATCAGGTGAGTTGCGTTAGCGGATTGAGCAACAGTTCGGCTTCCAGTGCCTCCACAAATTTTCGTACTTTTGCCGGGATCAGCCTGGAGGTCGGATAAACCGCCCAAACGGCCAGCGATTCCGGCCGGGCATCTTCCAGGACGATCCGCTCGAGTTTCCCCTCTCTGAAGGCCGGTTCTACGTACCAGCGAGATAAATTGGCGATGCCCAACCCTCCAAGGCAGGCTTCGAAAATGGCCTCAACAGAGTTCGCGGAGAATCGGCCCGAGACCTTTTGCCTGTAGCGCTGTTCGCCCTGTTCGAATGACCAGTGGACGGTATCTGACGTGGTCAGACAGCTATGTGCCGCCAGATCGTTAAACGATTTTGGATAGCCATTTGCGGCAAGATACGCCGCGCTGGCGCAGAGATCCCGTGGGTTGTGACACAGGCGATGGGCAACTAATCGGTTGTCGCGCAGCGGAGCAATGCGTAACGCCACGTCTATGCCTTTACCGACAATATCCACCTGTTCGTCAGTGGCGAGTAAATCGACCTGCAGGGCGGGATGTTGCTGCATAAACCGGGTCAGCATGGGAGCAACGATCTTACGGCCAAACCCCGCTGAGGCGGTAATGCGCAGGCGTCCGGTAAGATGCGTCCCCTCGGGAAACAGATCGGCCAGCGCATTATTTTTATCTTCCAGCAGCGCCTGCGCATGGGGTAAAAAAACGTCCCCATCGCTGGTGGGTGAGAGGGAACGCGTGGTGCGGTGCACCAGCCTGACCCCCAGTTCCGCCTCAAGATTATTAAGAGACCGTGACGCCGCCATAGGGCTCACAGAGAGCCGACGCGCGGCGCCCGCCAGGCTACCCGCCTTGACGGCTTCGACAAACACTTCAACGTCTTCCAGCTTCATTGTATCGCTTTTCGTTATGCTGACCTATCAAAGTACATGTCTACATTATTAATCGTTACGCTGCCATAGTCTCTTCACAACCTGAAAAAATATCAGTCTGGAGTGAAGATGAAAAAGTTGAAAACGGTTCTGGCGTTCAGCGGCCTGCTCTTTGCAAGCTCATCGTGGGCAGATGCCCCCGCGCAGGTGAAACAGCAGGTCCCGGGGTATTATCGTCTGGCGGTCGGGGAATATGAGGTGACGGCGCTTTTCGACGGCTATAACGATCTTTCGCCTGCCTTGCTACACGGGCTCTCAGGCGACAAGGTTCGCGAACTGCTGGCTCAACACAAAATTGATGCCGAACGCATGCCTACTGCCTTCAACGCCTTCCTGGTGAATACCGGTAAACACCTGGTGATGATTGACAGCGGGGGCGGCCACTGCATGTCGGAAACGGCTGGCCAGCTGGTCAGCAATATGAACGCATCAGGGTATCGTCCCGATCAGGTTGATACCATTTTCCTGACCCACCTGCACCTTGACCACGTGTGTGGCCTGAGCGATGCAGACGGTAAGGCGCTGTTCCCCAATGCCACCGTCTACGTTCCGCAGGGGGAAGCCGACTACTGGCTTGACCCTGCAAAAGAAGCGAGCGCACCGGCTAACGCGAAGGAGTATTTCGCTATCGCCAGGAATGCTCTTTCTGCCTATAAAGCCGCCGGGCATCTTAAAACCTTCGTCCCGCCAGCTTCGCCGATCCCGGAAGTCCAGACGACCTATGCCACTGGTCATACGCCTGGCAGTACCGTTTATCGCTTTGCGTCGCAGGGTACGGCTATCAACTTCATTGGGGATTTGATTCATGCGCCTGCCGTCCAGTTCCCGCACCCTGAAGTGTCTATTCGCTTTGATGTCGATCCGAAAAAAGCCATCTCGTCCCGGACGCAGGAATTTAACGCGCTGGCGAAAGACGGTGAGTGGATGGCCGCAGCGCATCTGCCATTCCCCGGTATCGGGCATATTACCGCCTGGCAGCAGGGTTTTAGCTGGAACCCGGTAAATTACGGTCCTTATCAACGTGCGGCCAACGTGCCTCTGCTGAAATAATGTGAGGTTACGAACATGAAAAGTTACACCGTAACGGCAAACGGCATTCGTCAGTTCGTGGTCGAAGAGGGTGAAGGCGCACCGGTTATTCTCCTGCATGGTTTCCCTGAAACAAACTATGCCTGGCGCTACCAGATACCTGTATTGTCCCAGCACTACCGTGTGATTGCGCCAGATTTACGCGGGTATGGCGAAACGGATAAACCTGCATCTGGCTATGATAAACGCAACATGGCGCGGGACATCCGGGAACTGATGCGTGCGCTTGGCTTACAGAAAGTGGTACTGGTGGGGCACGATCGCGGCGCACGCGTGGCGACGCGGTTTGCAAAAGATTACCCTGAACTGGTGGAACGACTGGTGGTGATGGATAACGTTCCAACGCGCATTGTGGCGCGCGATCTGAATGCGTCGATTGCGCGTGCATACTGGTTCTTTCTGTTTCATCTTGTACCAGACCTGCCGGAAGCGCTGATTGCGGGTCGGGAGAATATCTGGCTGCGCCACTTTTTCTCGGACTGGACCTACGATCCGTCTACCATCAGCGGTGAGGCGTTTGATACCTATGTTCGGGCGTATCAGGCACCGGGGGCCGTGCGAGGCGCTATGGCTGACTATCGCGCCAACGCAGAGGATATTGCGCAGGATATGGCAGACGCTGAGGTGAAAATCACCTGCCCGGTAATGTCGCTGTGGGGTAATGATTTTCATGCGGTCGGCAAGCTTTTCGATATGGAAAGCGTCTGGGCCGAAATAGCGGAGAACCTGCGGGCGCATGGTATCGATGAGTGCGGCCACCTTCCGCAGGAGGAGCAGCCAGAGAAAGTGAACGCGCTTCTGCTGGATTTCCTGGCGGGATGGAAAAGCTAGCGGGCAATAAAAACCCCTCATGCGAGGGGTTTTGCTGTTTACTGCTGCGGTGCCGCCGGTTCGGCTGGCGCTGCCGGTTCAGCCGGTTCCGGCATTCCCAGAGCAGGCATACCAAACATGCCGACGAAGTCTTCCAGCGGCATTTTGTCGCCGTTGAGCGTGACCTGGCCATTGGCGTACTGCAGGCTGGTGGAAATCGTGTTGTTGTCCACCTTCGTGATGCGGAACATCTGGCCCATTGCCGCCAGGCCTTTCACCTGCTGGTTCGCCAGCTTGGCGGCGTCTTCATCGCCGTAGCCTTCCAGCTTCGCAATCTGGGTCATGAACTCGGTTGCCATATCCATCGGAATGGTCAGCTTGCTGTCGAGCGACTTCACGCTGCGATCCACTTCCTGCGCCAGCGTCTGCGGCTCACCCGTTGCGGTGGCCGGATCTTTCAGGAACAGCGACAGGTTGAAGCTGGTTTCGCCTTTGCTGTTTTTCCAGCTCAGCGGCGCAACGGTGACCACCGGCTCACCTTTCAGCAGGATCGGCAGGTTGTTGAACAGCACCGCCATCGCCTGCTGCTGGTAGACTTCCGGGTTCTGCTGCAGCGCGGCATCGGTCAGCAGCGCCTGGCTCTCTTTGCTGTATTTCTGGCTAAACTCGTGCCACGCCTGGCCGTCGATATTGCCGATCTTCAGCGACAGTTTGCCGGTGCCCAGATCCTGATTCTGCACTTTCAGGCTCTTCAGCGTGTAATCCAGCTGGGTATTGATGCTCTTACCGTCTTTAGAAACGTCGGATTTTCCGTTGACGTCCATGCCTTCCAGCACGGCCATCTCTTTGCCTTCAACAGCAATGGCGACTTTGTCGAGAGACAGTTTCTGATCGCCGATACGCTCCTGGAAATCGGTCATGCGGCTGTTGCCGTCGGCTTTCAGGTTATTGAAGGTGAGCTGAACTTTTTGGTTATATTCGTTCACGGCATTGACCAGGCCGCTTTCCGCTTCACCCGTCAGGGAGAACACGTTTCCATCGCGGTCAGCATCGAGTTTGAAGTGACCGCCGCTGAAGGCGACTTTCTCATTCTCTTTCTCGTAGTTCAGCGCTTTCAGAGCAATATCGGAACTCGTGTCACCGGAATAGCTAATGCGGGTATTAATGTCGAAAGGCGATTCATTCTTCGCCAGGTCAAAAAGCGGTTTGGTGACGTCGTTATTCACCAGCACGGTATGAACGGACGCCATCGACGGGATCAGGTTAAAGGACTTCAGCTGCGCCAGCGGCAGGGGACCGTGGCTCACCACCTCGTCCAGCACCACGCTCTGGCCCGGTTTCAGCCAGCCGTTTGCAGCACCGGCAACCGGCTTCACTACCATCTGCATGCGGCTGGTAAACACGCCGCGGTGATAGTTCTGGTAGCTCAGCTCAAGGCCCGCCTCCGGCGCGCTGCGCTTAATCTCTCCGTTAGCCTGCGCCACCATCTCAGCCAGACGGCCTTCCAGCTGTTTCCCGGTAAACCAGGAAGCACCCGTCCAGACCACGCCTAACGCTACAATCACTCCAACCGCTACGACCGATTTTTTCATTGCGACTATCCCTAAAATGAAACCAGGCGGTAAAAACCGCCAGGAGATATTAAGCCTGCAACTAGCTTAGCAAGAGTTGTTAAAAAATTCAGTAAGTGGTTAAAGCTTATTGAAAACGCGCGCCAGACGACCGGTGCCGCTTACGCTAACCGGAGACTCATTGGCTGCAACGAAGGCTGACTCACCGGGCTTAAGCACCAGACGCTGTTCGCCTTTGTGCAGCGTCGCTTCGCCTTCCACGCAGAACAGGATCGACGCGCTCTCCTGCGCGATGGTGGTTTCGGCCTGGCTCAGGTCGTGCAGGGAAAAGGCAAAATCTTCAACCGGAATCGGGAAGTCCAGCTCTGCACCGTTTTTCACCGGCTGAGTCAGAAGCTCCGCGGCAGGTTTCGCCACGAACTTCACGTTGGCTACCAGCTCAGGGATGTCGATGTATTTCGGCGTCAGGCCCGCGCGCAGCACGTTATCGGAGTTGGCCATCACCTCCAGCGCCACGCCCTGAAGGTAGGCGTGCGGGGTTTCCGCGAAGAGGAACATCGCTTCGCCCGGATTGAGCTTCACCACGTTCAGCAGCAGAGGGGAGAACAGGCCGCTGTCGTCCGGATAGAATTCGGAAATCAGACGGATGGTCTCCCACGGTTCACCTTGCTGGCTGTCCAGGGCGGCTTTCAGCACCGCCAGGGCGTGGGTTTTCTCTTCATCCTGCATATTCAGCAGGCTGGCAAACAGCTGGCTCAGCGCATCGGCGTTCGGGTTTTCAAGGAAATGCGCGATGGCTTTATGGGCACCCGCGACCGGCTGCAGCAGGGAGATAATTTCTGAAAACTCGCGGAACGCATTCATCGCCAGGAACGGCGTCAGCGCGAACACCAGTTCCGGCTTGTGGTTAGGATCTTTGTAGTTACGCTCGGCAGCATCTAAAGGAATACCCGCCGCGTTCTCTTTCGCAAACCCGATTTCTGAGGCTTTCTTGTTCGGATGAACCTGGATGGAGAGCGGCTGGTCAGCGCACAAAACTTTAAACAGGAACGGCAGTTCGCCAAAGCGCTGAGCGACTTTGTCACCCAGCAGCGCGGCTTTATCGGCATTAATCACGTCGCGCAGGCTGCGTACCTGGCCGCTGGCGTCTTCAATTTTTGAGCTGCTCTTCGGGTGCGCACCCATCCACAGTTCCGCCATCGGCAGGTTGTTCGGGTTCGCGATACCGTAGAGATCCGTTAACGCAGTTTTACTTCCCCAGGCGTAGTTTTGCACTGAGTTAATGAGTTTTTGCATTATCAAGCCCTGATTCAATTGTGGAATTAACTCCGGGTATTAAAGCAATAAACCTCATGGAAGTAACCTGTGGATGTAAAAAGTCGTACTAGTCTCAGTTTTTGTTAAAAAATTGTGTAGGATAAGCTGACTCGCTTTTAAGCCGGGCAGCGGAACATCTGCCCTGAATAAACAGACCGAAGCAGTAAGTGAGAGACCAATGTCGAATAAACCCTTCCATTATCAGGATCCTTTCCCCCTCAGTAAGGATCAGACCGAGTATTACCTGTTAACCCGCGATCACGTCTCCGTCTCTGAATTTGAAGGACAAGAGATCCTCAAGGTGGATCCGCAGGCGCTGACGCTGCTGGCGCAGCACGCTTTCCACGACGCCTCGTTTATGCTCCGTCCTGCGCATCAGCAGCAGGTGGCCGATATTCTGAGCGACCCGGAAGCCAGCGAAAACGATAAGTACGTTGCCCTGCAGTTCCTGCGTAACTCCGATATCGCGGCGAAAGGCATTCTGCCAACCTGTCAGGATACCGGCACGGCGATCATCGTCGGTAAAAAAGGGCAGCGCGTCTGGACCGGCGGCGGTGACGAAGCGGCGCTGGCACACGGCGTTTATAACACCTACACCGAAGATAACCTGCGCTATTCGCAAAACGCGGCGCTGGACATGTATAAAGAGGTCAACACCGGCACCAACCTGCCTGCACAGATTGACCTCTACAGCGTCGACGGGGACGAGTACAAATTCCTCTGTATCGCCAAAGGCGGCGGTTCGGCCAACAAAACCTATCTCTATCAGGAAACCAAAGCGCTGCTCACCCCGGGTAAGCTGAAGAATTACCTGGTTGAGAAGATGCGCACCCTCGGCACCGCGGCGTGCCCGCCGTACCATATCGCGTTTGTGATTGGCGGCACGTCGGCTGAAAGCACGCTGAAGACCGTGAAGCTGGCCTCAACCAAATACTACGACGGCCTGCCAACCGAAGGTAACGAGCACGGCCAGGCGTTCCGCGACGTTCAGCTTGAGCAGGAGCTTCTGGAAGAAGCGCGTAACCTGGGTCTTGGCGCACAGTTTGGCGGCAAATACTTTGCCCACGACGTGCGCGTGATCCGTCTGCCACGTCACGGTGCTTCCTGTCCGGTCGGGATGGGCGTCTCCTGCTCTGCGGATCGCAATATCAAGGCGAAGATCAACCGCGAAGGCGTATGGATCGAAAAACTGGAAAACAACCCGGGCAAATATATTCCGGAAGAGCTGCGCAAAGCGGGCGAGGGGGAAGCGGTCCGCGTTGACCTGAACCGTCCGATGAAAGAGATTCTGGCGCAACTTTCGCAGTATCCGGTCTCGACCCGTCTCTCCCTGAACGGCACAATTATCGTGGGCCGCGACATCGCGCACGCGAAGCTGAAAGAGCGTCTGGACAACGGCGAAGGGCTGCCGCAGTACATTAAAGATCACCCGATCTACTACGCCGGCCCGGCGAAAACGCCTGAAGGCTACGCCTCTGGCTCGTTAGGCCCAACCACGGCGGGCCGTATGGACTCGTACGTTGACCAGCTGCAGGCCAACGGCGGCAGCATGATCATGCTCGCGAAAGGCAACCGCAGCCAGCAGGTGACGGACGCCTGCCACAAGCACGGCGGCTTCTACCTCGGCAGCATCGGCGGCCCGGCTGCGGTTCTGGCGCAGGGCAGCATCAAGAGCCTGGAGTGCGTGGAATACCCGGAACTGGGTATGGAAGCGATCTGGAAAATTGAAGTGGAAGATTTCCCGGCGTTCATCCTCGTGGATGACAAAGGCAACGATTTCTTCAAGCAGATCCAGTCGTCCCAGTGTTCGGCGTGTGTGAAGTAAATCTGTAAATTGCCGGGTGGCGCTGACGCTTACCCGGCCTGGATTTTCGTAGGTCGGGTAAGGCGCAGCCGACACCCGACATCAAAAAGAGCGCACAAAGCGCCATAACGTTTCTCAGAAGTCATCAATACTTATCCCTTAAGCATGTGAGCTATCCCTCTTTTGTTATCAAGGAGAAAGTAATGACCACGGTACGCCATGAGAAAGACTCGATGGGCGCCATCGACGTCCCGGCCGACAAGCTATGGGGCGCGCAAACCCAGCGTTCGCTGGAGCATTTCCGTATCTCGACTGAAAAAATGCCCGTCTCGCTGATTCAGGCGCTGGCGCTCACCAAACGCGCGGCCGCGAAAGTGAACCGGGATTTAGGCCTGCTGACGGCAGACAAAGCGACCGCCATCATCAACGCCGCCGACGAAGTGCTGGCGGGCAAGCATCCCGACGAATTTCCCCTCGCTATCTGGCAGACCGGTTCCGGCACCCAGAGCAACATGAACATGAACGAGGTGCTGGCGAACCGGGCAAGCGAACTGCTGGGCGGCGTGCGCGGCATGGAGCGCAAGGTTCACCCGAACGATGACGTCAACAAAAGCCAGAGTTCCAACGACGTCTTCCCGACGGCCATGCACGTGGCGGCGGTGATTGCTATCCGCGAGCAGGTTATCCCGCAGCTCAACGTCCTGAAGTCTACGCTCAACGAGAAGGCGCAGGCCTTCCGCGACATCGTCAAAATTGGCCGTACGCACCTGCAGGACGCCACGCCGCTGACGCTCGGCCAGGAGATTTCCGGCTGGGTGGCGATGCTGGAACACAACCTGAAGCATATTGAGAACAGCCTGCCGCATCTGGCGGAGCTGGCGCTCGGCGGGACGGCGGTTGGGACCGGGTTGAACAACCATCCGGAGTATGCGGTGCGCGTGGCGGAGGAGCTGGCAAACATAACCGGGCAGCCGTTCGTCACGGCGCCCAACAAGTTCGAGGCGCTGGCGACCTGCGATGCGCTGGTCCACATCCACGGCGCGCTGAAAGGGCTGGCGGCGTCGCTGATGAAAATCGCCAACGACGTGCGCTGGCTGGCCTCGGGCCCGCGCTGCGGCATCGGTGAAATCAGCATTCCGGAAAACGAGCCGGGCAGCTCCATCATGCCGGGTAAAGTCAACCCGACCCAGTGCGAAGCCATGACCATGCTCTGCTGCCAGGTGTTGGGCAACGATGTGGCCGTTAACCTGGGCGGTGCGTCCGGCAACTTCGAGCTGAACGTCTATCGCCCGATGGTGATCCACAACGTTCTGCAATCGATTCGTCTGCTGGCGGACGGCATGGAGAGCTTTAATGAACACTGCGCGGTGGGGATCGAGCCAAACCGCGAGCGCATCAGCCAGCTGTTGAACGAATCGCTGATGCTGGTGACCGCGCTCAATACCCATATTGGCTACGACAAAGCCGCCGAGATCGCCAAAAAAGCGCATAAGGAGGGGCTGACGCTGAAAGCCTCCGCCCTGGCGCTGGGCTATCTGACGGAGGCTGAGTTCGATGCCTGGGTACGTCCCGAGGCGATGGTTGGCAGCCTGAAATAATTACCTCGCTACGTACAGGTGCAGCCGCGGAATAATCAGCTGAAGCGGCTGCGCCTGAGGTCGGTAACGGTGCTGGACATTTTCAGCATCGTAATTCAGCAATTCACCAATATCCGGCACTATGGCCCCCCGATCGTCATCATAGAGCGCAATCAGCGGCGTTGGGCAGGCATACTGCACCTGTTTTTGCTGGCCGGAATACCAGACGCGGGCGATAGGCTGAACCTTCACCGGGCGCTTAATTTTGAGGCGCGTATCCGCCGGCAGCGAGGCGATGCTGTGGTACTCCTGTTCCAGGCGCTCAATCCATTGCTCACGCGACCACGGCGCGACGGTGCGCGGCGTCTTCAGGCTCTTTTCCAGCTGCGCCAGAATTTCATCCCGGGTGAAGTTTTTAATGATGTGCTTATTCGCCCAGCCGAAGCGCAGCGTGGCGGGATGACGCAGTACCGTCAGCGTGCGATAGGCATTCAGGGTAATTAACCCCGGAAGCTGACGGTGCACCCACTCAAACCGGGCGGCGGGGGCCAGGCCCGACTCTTCGGTAACGATTTTCTCAAATGCAGCTTTCAGGCTGTTGATATGGGTAATCTGGCTTTCCAGCGCTTCGCGCGCTGCGGCATCGGTTTGCAGGCAGATTACGCCGGGCAGCCGCACCGCCGCCTTGCTGCTGCGCTGTTCAGACTGCTGCTGGATAAAAAGATGGCGATAGTGCTTCATCGCCAGCTCCAGTGCGGCCTTGCCGATGTGCTGCTTCACGTCGATGGTGTCCAGCGGATCGTGCTCGGCTCCTTTGACCACCTCGGGCAGGGTGAAGACGCGCGCGGCCAGCAGGCGGCAGGTCTGCAAACGTTCTGTCAGGGTTAGCAGCTCGTGTTCTATTTCCCGAAACGTGCTGTTCAGCCGTTCGATGAGATCGTAGGTCGCCATATACACTCTCATTAGTTACAACATACTTATCATATAGCACAGCACGCCGGGTCAGGCCAGCGTGCGCTTGAAGTCAGGCAGGGACGGGAAGGGCGATGTTATGGTACACCGGCCAGTTAAAGCAGAAGCGCGCGCCGCCGAGCTCGCTCTCCTCGCAATGCACCGTACCGCCCATGGCCTGGGCGATAGAGTAGACAATTGCCAGCCCCAGGCCACATCCTCCGGTGGCGCGATCGCGGCTGGGATCGAGGCGGACAAACGGTTCAAACACGGTTTCGCGTGCTTCCGGGGCAATCCCCGGTCCGTCATCCTCTACCGTCAGGCTGGCCTGGTTTCCCTGCAAATCCAGCCCAATTTGCAGCGTACTTTCGCTGTAGCGCATGGCGTTGTTCATCAGGTTGTCCAGAACGCGCTCCATCAGGCGCATATCAAGCGCGCCGTAATCACCCGGCGTGACGCGCGTCAACAGCGTGCGCTGCGGGTTTACGCTCTGAACATCGTCAATATGGGTTTGCAGCCAAGCGGGCAGATCCGGCGTGCTGAGGTTCAGTTCGTTTTGCGGGCGATCGAGGCGCGCATAGGTCAGCAGCTCCTCAATCAGCGCTTCGAGTTGGCCAATATCGCGGTTCAGGGCCTGAGACTCCGCTTCCGTCAGATTCTCGCTCATCTCCAGACGATAGCGCAGGCGAACCAGCGGCGTGCGCAGCTCATGTGCAATCCCGTCGATCAGCTGCTTCTTACTGGCTATCAGGGCATTAATGTTATCGGCCATCTGGTTAAAGGCCACGCCAAGGCGTTCAAAGCTGGAACCGCTGTCGAAGTGAATGCGTTCGGTGAAATGCCCTTCGCCAAAACGCTGCGCGGCGGATTCCAGCTTCAGCATGTCCTGCCAGTGGGGGCGCATCCAGATAAAGACCGGAAACGCGAGCGAAATGGCGATAAAGGCCATCAGCGCCATGTCCAGCAGACGCATCTGGTGCAGATAATAGAGATAGGGCACCGGCCCGACGGCAAGCACGTAATGGCTGCGAGGAATACGCTGGATAAAGGTGTATTTCTCATCCAGCGCGACGATGTCCCCGTCGCGCAGACGTTGCATGGCAGGCGGGTCCAGATCGAAATCTTTCAACGGCTCGATGCGTAAATCGAATGACAGATTCAGATCCAGCTCTTTCAGGGTTTTCGCCCAGTCGTGTGGCGGGATCTCTCTTAGCTCGCTGCGCATCAGATAGAGCGAGCTTTTCATCAGATCGTCCAGCGACTGCCTGCCCGCACGTTCGGCGGTAAATTTATAAACCAGCCCGACCAGCATGGTCATCACCAGGAAGCAGACAAACAGTAAAAGATAAAACTGCACAAACAGCTTTTTCATTGGATCTCACCGCAAAAACGCTATGTGCAGAATATACATGAAAACCCTTCGAGTTTTTCACGTCTGTCGAGCGTGTTATATGGCTTTCGCGCTGTTTTTTACCTTGGCGATGAGTTTTTCGGTCATCGCCAGTCCTTCAGCAATATGCGTATCAATCACATCCGTCCCGTATTCGCTGATGAGGTCCAGCAGTATTTCGTAAGACTGGATGAGTTCCAGCAGGTCAAAGAGCGCTTTTTGATCGGTTCTTGAGGGGGTGACGTGGTTAAGGGTTGCCTGATTAACAATCCACTCAAGATTGGTTTTTATCGCTTCTACCTGACCGTAGCTATACATATGTCATGGGCTTAAATCCTCATTTCAAGATTTATTGGAGAGATGTCGTGAAAGCTTCACGGCGAAAATGAGTAAAACGATCGCAAGAGCGGGGCGAGCTGAAGAAAGGAGAGTCGAGAAGGTAATTATGGAATAGTTCGCGTGCTTAGCAAGTAAATTGTTGCGCAAACGTAAAAATAAACGTACGAAAGAGAAGGCATCATCGCGCAATGCCTTCATTTCTGTCAGGTTATCTTCTCAGGTTTCCCATGCATGTGGGGCAAACAGATAACCCTTATTACGCACGGTTTTAATGCGGTAGGGCTCGGTGGCGTTATCCTGCAGTTTTTTGCGCAGACGCGAAATCGCCACGTCAACGCTGCGGTCCATTCCGTCATAGCTCACGCCACGCAGGTTTTTCAGCAGCGCGTCACGGTCCATAATCTGTCCGGCATGCGTTGCCAGCTCCCACAGCAGGTCAAAATCTGCGGTAGAAAGGGCGATAAGTTCGCCAGAGAGCAGCACCTGACGATTAATCGGATCAATAGACAGCGTCCCGAAGCGCATCGCTTTGTGCGGCGTCAGAGACGGCGCCGGTGCTTCGCGTTCGATGCTGGCGTGCTGGCGTAAATGGAGGCGCAGGCGAGCGAGCAGGACGGCAGGCGGTGTGGTTTTCAGAATGTAGTCATTGGCACCCATCTCCAGCGACAAAATGTGGTTCATATCGCTGTCCAGCGAGGTGAGCAGGACAATAGGGCCCTCCCAACGGGAGCGCAGGTCACGGCAGAGCGTCATGCCGTCTTTGCCTGGCAACATGATATCCAGCAGCACCAGATCCGGGTTTTCACGGACGACCACCTCTTCGGCACGATCGCCGCGAGGTTCAACAATGACGTCCATATCATGTTTACCCAGATAGGCGGCGATTAGCTGCCCGACTTCGGGTTCGTCTTCAACATAAACAATCTTATTCATACAGCGTCTGTTTTCGTGAAAAAAGCCAACATACACCGCGAAACCTTAACCTTCCATTAATCTTTCTAAATTAACGCCGGTTCCGTAATTCTGGCTGTTATTCGCTTTCACTAGCGCAGCGGTCGGCCACCGTCCACGGCAAAGGTTCTGCCGGTGACGTAGCAGCTGGTGAGCAGGTAATCCACGAGGTCGATGACCTCTTTCTCGCCGGGGGCGATTTTCATGAGCGACTTATTCAGCGCCTGCTGGCGATACTCTGCATCATCGTTTTCGTTAAACAAAATCATCGCCGGGGCGATGGCGTTCACCTTCACCTCCGGGGCGAGCTTGCGGGCAAACGAGCGGGTCATGTTATCCAGCGCGGCTTTACTGGCCGCGTAGGCGATGTGCTTGTCGCTGCCGCGCTCCACTACATAATCGGTGAAGTGAATGATGTCGCCCGCAGCGTGCCCGTGGCCGCGCAGCAGGTCCTGCAGAGCGTGGTTAAGCAGATAAGGGGCATTGACGTGGATCTGCAGCATGGAGGAGAGCGTTTCGCTAAGTGACGTACCGGGTTTTTCGGCACGCCATGCGCTGGCGTTATGGATCACGGCGCGCAGCCCCGTCGTGGTGGCTTTTACCGTTTCCGCGAAAGTCAGAATGCCTTCATCGGTTGAAAAATCAGCCTGAATGCAGACCGCCCCCGCTTTGCGTAACCCTTCAATCGACGGGTATTCCGTACGGTAGCTGACAATGACCGGATGGCGAAGATTGAGAAAGTGATGGGCGAGGGCGAGGCCGATACGGCGGCCTCCACCGGTAATCAGTATTGGGCGAAGCGGTGCATTTCCCATCGTATTCTCCTTTACAGTTCAACAATGGGAAAGGCGATGCTATCCCATTAACATCCAGGTTGCCGGTAGGGCAGCAACCAGTAGTAGTCCAATTAATGCCATCTCACGGCGTTTCAGCGCGTTCTCCAGCTGATGCGTACGGCGGGCATAGATAAACACCAGCAGACCCGGTGCGTACAGCACCACCGACAGCAGCAGATGCATAGGACCGGAAGCATACAACAACCACAGGCCGTAAATACAGGCTCCGACACCCACAACATAATGCGCCGGGCGTGTGGCAATTTTTAACAGATACGCACCCACTAAGAAATAGGGTACCAGAATCATCTCCGAGGCGATGGTCAGCAGGGTGTTATAGTCTGAACCTGTGAGCCAGATCAGCACCAGACAGACCTGAACGCTGATGTTGGTCAGCCAGAGTGATGCCGACGGCGCATTGTTTTGGTTTTGACGGGCGAACAGGCGTGGAAACGCTTTGTGCGTCGCGGCCAGGAAAGGCACTTCTGCCGCCATGATGGTCCAGCTCAGATACGCGCCGCAGACGGATATGATAAGGCCAGCCGCAATCACCACGTCGCCCCAGGGGCCGAGCATTTTCACCATCAGCCCTGCCATTGACGGGTTACGCATTTCAGCCAGTTCAGGACGCGCCACCACGCCCAGCGACAGCAGCGTTACCAGCAGATAGACCCCGAGCGCAGCGAGTACGGCCAGCAGCGTGGCGCGGCCCACATCGCGTTTATTTCGGGCTCGGGCAGAAACCACGACCGCGCCTTCTACACCGATGAACACCCACAGGGTAATTAGCATCGTGTTTTTCACCTGCTCCCAGACGGGGACGCCCAGCGCAACGCCGCTGAAATCAAGCTTAAACACGTCCATACGGAACGCAATGAAGGCCAGAACGATAAACAGGCCGAGCGGAACCAGCTTCGCGAGCGTCGCCACCAGGTTGATGCTGGCGGCCGTTTGTACGCCACGTAACACCAGCCAGTGGACGAACCACAATAACACCGAGGCGCCCACAATAGACTGCCAGGTATTTCCGTCGCCAAAGAGGCGCAGCTCAGGCGTGTCGGTAAAGAAACTGAGCGCCGAGAAGACGATTACCAGATAGGAGACGTTGGCGATAACGGCACACAGCCAGTATCCCCACGCGGAACAGAAGCCAATCAGCTCGCCGAAACCTTCACGCGCATAGGTGAAAATACCGCCGTCCAGATCCGGGCGAATGCGGGTGAGCAGCAGCATAGCGAAGGCCAGCAGCAATATTCCGACACCCGTAATGCCCCAGCCAATGATGAGCGCAGAAGGGCTCGCGACTGCCGCCATATTTTGCGGCAAACTGAATACGCCCGCACCCAGCATTGAGCTTAAAACGAGTGCAGTCAGAGCACTCAGGCCAAGTTTCTTTTCCATTGGCTTCCTGTTATGAAAGGTCAAAATCCAGAATAATTATTTCGCTCAGGCGCATAAAAATGGTGGATCACACTAAGGCGCGGGATTTTACGGAGTGTAACGAAAGCATGCAATGACGTGAGGCAGAAATTCAAAAAAAGTAACAAAAAAAGGCGGCATTGCGCCGCCTTTCGTAAACGACTTTTGTTACTTGTACAGATCGGCGCTGATGGTCACGTTGTTACCACGTTCCTGCCACTGGCGGGTGATGTGGTAGTACTTCGCCCCTTTCTTCGCCGCACGCTTCGCGACCTGGTAAGAGACTTCCGTCATGTTGCCGTAGTTGCCGGTAAATTTGATGCTGTCGAACGGCACCATCTGCGCAGCAGTGGCGTTGTTCAGCTCTTCAATTTTGGTACCGTCCGGCAGCGTAACGGAGTAACGGCCACCTTTCGTGGACTGCGTTTCAAAGAAACGACCCACTTCAGCGCTTGGAGCCGCCGTCGTTGCGACGCCAGGAATTTCAACTTTCTTCGCGGCTTCGCCACCTTTCGCTATCGCCGCGCGACCCGCTTCTGAATTCGCCGGGATGGCATCCGGGCTTTGCAGAACACGTTTTTTCGCATCTTTTTTATAGATGAACGCGGTAATGCGCTGGTTGCCACCCTGGTTAGCATCGACCTGACGCACGATGTAGAAAGAATAAGCTCCTTTCTCTTTCGCGGCTTTGGTGATGGCATCGTTCACTTCAGGCTGGCTGCGGTAAAAGCCCTGAACGGTGACGGTGTCGTAGGGTTCCAGCTCAATCGCCTGATCTTTCGGCAGTTCAACAACACCGTTGATCACGCGGTTTTTCGGTGCGTCAGCTTTTGGCGCATTGTCTTTGAATAGCGCGATGGTCACGCGCAGGTTACCGCTGTTGCCGTAATCTGACTGGTCAACGACATAAAACGAGGCCGCCCCGTTTTTATCAGCAGCTTTTGATGCAGCGGCGACGGCGTCGCCAATAGAATTATAACGACCCACAATGACCGTATGGTCAAAAGGTTTTAACGCTGCCGCTTGCTCCGGCGTTAACTCTGTTGCGGCATTCGCAGACAGGGCGGTCGCGGAAAGAAGTGCGGACGCCAGGAGTGTGTTCTTAAGCTTCATAAAAATGATCCTTCGCCTTGCGCAAACCATGTACTGGTATTGTTGTTAATTTGAGACGGTCCCGATTATTGCATTTAAAACCCGTCGCTGTCTGCGCCATTTTTCACTGCCTGTGCTCACTGAATCACCTTATTCGATAACATTTAGTGATATGTTGAAAAAACACGCGTTTGACAAGTAAAACTGATAAAGCATATGACTTTTACAAGTTAATTTAATGTTAATAAGTTGTTCTCTTACGGCGCTATATCATGTTTTTACCGCTTCGCTTGCGCGATTTATCGGTTCCGGCGATGAATTTAAGGTAAATATCACTGTCAGTGACGCCGATCGCTTATTTTTCACAGATAAAGTAAGAAATAGTGTTTTCTGGCGGTAGATCACGGGCGTTATTTTCAGTAGGTTATAGACAGTTTGTTACTGTTTTATTTTCCGGGGTTAATCATATCTCGTCGCTGGCGCGATGGTGAAAATTGATACAAACCGCGGGCATTTATCGATAAACCATCATCAAGAACCGATGGAAGGGAAAACTATGCGTATTGGGGTACCAAAAGAACGGTTAGCCAATGAAACCCGCGTAGCGGCAACACCGAAAACGGTGGAGCAACTGCTTAAGCTGGGTTTTACGGTCGCGGTTGAAAGCGGCGCGGGCAAACTGGCGAGTTTCGATGACGAGGCCTTTATCCAGGCTGGCGCGGAAGTGGTCGACGGTGCTGACGTCTGGCAGTCTCAGGTGATTCTGAAGGTCAATGCACCGGAAGAGGGTGAGATTGCGCTGTTGAATCCGGGGACAACCCTGGTGAGCTTCATCTGGCCTGCACAAAACCCGGAGCTGATGGAGAAGCTGGCAGCCCGTGGCGTGACCGTAATGGCGATGGACTCCGTGCCGCGCATTTCGCGCGCGCAGTCGCTGGATGCCTTAAGCTCCATGGCAAACATCGCTGGCTACCGCGCCATTGTTGAAGCAGCCCACGAGTTTGGTCGCTTCTTTACCGGTCAAATCACCGCCGCGGGTAAAGTCCCTCCGGCGAAAGTCATGGTGATTGGCGCGGGCGTGGCGGGCCTTGCTGCAATCGGTGCGGCAAATAGCCTGGGCGCTATCGTACGTGCCTTTGACACCCGTCCTGAAGTAAAGGAACAGGTTCAGAGTATGGGAGCCGAATTCCTTGAGCTGGACTTCAAGGAAGAAGCCGGCAGCGGCGATGGTTACGCGAAGGTGATGTCCGAAGCCTTTATCAAAGCCGAAATGGAACTCTTCGCCGCTCAGGCGAAAGATGTCGACATTATTGTCACCACCGCGCTTATCCCGGGTAAACCTGCGCCGAAGCTGATTACCCGTGAGATGGTTGATTCCATGAAGCCGGGCAGCGTGATTGTCGACCTGGCCGCCCAAAACGGCGGTAACTGTGAATATACCGTACCGAATCAGGTGACCACGACCGCTAACGGCGTGAAGGTGATCGGCTATACCGATCTGCCGGGCCGTCTGCCAACGCAGTCTTCTCAGCTGTACGGCACTAACCTCGTCAACCTGCTTAAGCTGCTCTGCAAAGAGAAAGACGGCAACGTCACCGTTGATTTCGACGATGTGGTGGTGCGAGGTGTGACCGTGGTCCGTGAAGGTGAAATTACCTGGCCTGCGCCGCCTATTCAGGTTTCTGCTCAGCCTCAGGCGGCACCAAAAGCGGCGCCTGAGCCAAAAGAACCTGCTAAACCGGCTTCACCGTGGCGTAAATACGCGATCATGGCGCTGGTAATTATTCTGTTCGGCTGGCTGGCTGACGTCGCGCCAAAAGAGTTCCTCGGCCATTTTACCGTCTTCGCGCTCTCCTGCGTCGTAGGCTACTACGTGGTGTGGAACGTCTCCCATGCGCTGCATACCCCGCTGATGTCGGTAACCAACGCCATCTCCGGGATCATCGTGGTGGGGGCGTTACTGCAGATTGGTCACGGCGGCTGGATCAGCTTCCTGAGCTTTATCGCGGTGCTGATCGCCAGTATCAATATTTTCGGTGGTTTCACCGTGACTCAGCGCATGCTGAAAATGTTTCGTAAAGGCTAAGGGGTAGCATATGTCTGGAGGATTAGTGACAGCCGCATACATTGTTGCTGCAATCCTGTTTATTTTCAGTCTGGCGGGGCTTTCCAAACACGAAACGTCTCAGCAGGGGAATAACTTTGGTATCGCCGGGATGGCGATTGCGCTGATTGCCACCATCTTCGGGCCGGATACCGGCAACGTAGCGTGGATCCTGGTGGCGATGATCATCGGCGGCGCGATTGGTATTCGTCTGGCAAAACGCGTTGAAATGACCGAGATGCCGGAGCTGGTTGCCATTCTGCACAGCTTTGTGGGTCTGGCCGCGGTGCTGGTGGGCTTCAACAGCTACCTGTATCACGAACCGGGTCTGGAACCGATTCTGGTCAATATCCACCTGACTGAAGTGTTCCTGGGTATCTTCATCGGTGCGGTGACCTTCACGGGCTCCATTGTCGCGTTCGGTAAACTGCGCGGGAAGATCTCCTCTAAACCGCTGATGCTGCCAAACCGTCATAAGCTGAACCTGGCGGCGCTGGTGGTGTCATTTGTTCTGCTGGTGGTCTTCGTGCGTACCGAAAGCGTCGGTCTGCAGGTGCTGGCGTTGCTGGTAATGACCATCATCGCGCTGGCATTCGGCTGGCACCTAGTGGCATCCATCGGTGGTGCGGATATGCCGGTTGTTGTCTCAATGCTGAACTCCTACTCCGGTTGGGCGGCAGCGGCGGCAGGCTTTATGCTGAGCAACGACCTGCTGATCGTCACCGGTGCGCTGGTGGGTTCTTCCGGTGCGATCCTGTCTTATATCATGTGTAAGGCGATGAACCGTTCGTTCATTAGCGTAATCGCCGGTGGTTTCGGGACAGATGGCTCTTCTTCCAGTGCTGATGAAGAAGTGGGTGAGCACCGTGAAATTTCTGCGGAAGATACCGCAGACATGCTGAAAAACTCGCATTCTGTGATCATCACCCCCGGCTACGGCATGGCGGTGGCGCAGGCGCAGTATCCGGTTGCGGAAATCACCGAGAAGCTGCGCGCGCGGGGCATCAAGGTTCGCTTTGGTATTCACCCGGTGGCAGGGCGTCTGCCTGGCCACATGAACGTGCTGCTGGCGGAAGCGAAAGTGCCTTACGACATCGTGCTGGAAATGGATGAGATCAACGATGATTTCGCCGACACCGACACCGTGCTGGTCATTGGTGCCAACGATACCGTTAACCCTGCTGCACAGGACGATCCGGGTAGCCCAATCGCCGGTATGCCGGTTCTGGAAGTGTGGAAGGCGCAGAACGTAATCGTCTTCAAACGTTCTATGAATACCGGTTATGCCGGGGTGCAGAACCCGCTGTTCTTCAAAGAGAATACCCACATGCTGTTTGGCGATGCTAAAGCCAGCGTGGATGCGATTCTGAAAGCGCTGTAAGTTGCGCTGAAACGAAAAAACCGCCGAATTTGGCGGTTTTTTTATTGTCGGGCGGCGTCAGGTGTTAATCGTCTTCCGGATCGTCCAGCTCAACCGGCGTCTGGTACTCATCCGGCTTAATGACCAGCAGGTCGCAGCGCAGATGGTCGATCACCTGTTCGGCGGTATTGCCGAGGAAGGCGGCAGAAATACCGGTCCGGCCGATAGTACCCAGCACCACAATCCCCGCCTGCAGGTGTTCCGCCAGGTCCGGGATCACCTCTTCAGGCAACCCTTTTTCCACGTGGGTCATTTTCTCATCAATGCTGAATTTCTGGCGCAGCGCTTTCATGGCCAGCAGATGCTGACCGCGGATCGCGTCGTTGTACACGCTTGGGTCAAATTCAGGTAGCTCAATGGCAATGTTAATAGGGGTGACCGGATAGGCACCTACCAGGTGCACTTCAGTATGATTGACCTGGTCGGCAAGCTGGATGGTCTCCTTCACCAGCTTCTCGTTCAGGGAGTTGTGGTAATCCTCTTCGCTAGCGAGGTTTACCGCCACAACGGCTTTCCCGCCTTCAGGCCACGGCTGGTCTTTAACCATCCAGACCGGGCAAGGGCATTTGCGCAGCAGGTGCCAGTCGGTCGGGGTGAAGATCACGGATTCCAGCTTGTCGTGCTGGTGCGCCATCTTCAGCAGCAGATCGTGCCCACCGGCGACAACTTCCTGGATGATGGCTTCGAAAGGTCGGTTGTGCCAGACCACTTTAATATCAATGGGAACACCCGCTTCCAGGTAATACTTCGCCTGTTCTCGGATCCACGCGGTACGCTGGCTGATGACGCCCTGACGCATAGCGGTGCGCTCGTCAGGCGACAGAAGGGTGGTCATCTCATACGAGAAGTCATAGATCGGCAAAAACGCTTTGATTTTGCCACCAATCCGTTGATGTAAATACACAGCACGTCGTAATGCCGGCTGATCGTCCTGATTGGGATCGATAGCTACCAGCATGTTTTGATACTTGGCCATACAGGTCTCCTTACTACTGTCACCACAGTCTGTAATTAAAAGAGTAACCTATATATCCTGAATGAAACAGAGGGGAGGTTTTGCCAGATCAATAAATCATGCAAATTTATTGGTTCGTACTGCTGCATGATGAATGTAAAGATTTTCTTGGGCTTCAAATCGTTATGTGGGCGCGTCAGGGGCATATTGACAAGAATCCTCCTATTAATAACAGCAACCTGGTCCCTATCCATATCACCGTTCCACTTTGCACCGACCTCATAAACCATCCGTGAATCCTCATGTCCCCTCGGTGTCGCTACAAACGAAGGATGTGCACATGCATAAAGTGACCAGCAGGCATGGTGTGTCTCGACTGATGGGGACAGTTCTCTGATTCCTGCCCTACGTAATCCATTCTTCCATCCGTAGGACAGAGAACCTGCCTTTGTTGTCGAGCGCTGGTCGGTTACCAATACTGTCCTGAGGCGCTGCGTTTCGGTTTTTCCATGTTCGCGGCGATTTTCAGGTTGCTGTTTTATCTTAGATAGGTTGTACAAGAGTTCTGCTCTTTCAGAGCATCACTTTATGTAGCAATCGCTTGCTGGGAAGAGAAACCGTTTACGAGCCAAGGTTTGTGGCAGCGAAATAAATTTAGCCGCTTTTATTCGTCGGCATTTCCTGGTGTCGTTGCCCAGTAAGCCAGGGAGAGGGCGCATGGACAGGATGTGCAAGGAATAATTATCATAATGATACCAAATTTTAGTAGGGTGATCAGCCTTAGTCTGATGTTTCTTTTTATGATAGAAGTTATCTGACACATTTAATCGAGTAAAATTCATGAAAAAGATCGTACTTGCATTATTTATCACTACAGTAAGCCTTTCAGTTCATGCCACTGATAACACGAAATCCTTGTCTGATGAGGTGTTATCATATCAAGCCGAACTAATTTGCAGTCCTAAATTCAGAGAAGAAGCCGCAAAACCAGACTTTAAGATTAAAAAAGGATTGATTAACGCAACTGATCCTACTCCTTTCAATGAAGACGTTCTGAAAGCTTATCAGGAAGTAGTGAAGGAACATCCGGGGATTGAGAAAATCGTAGTCGACCCTAAAAATGTTGACGCGTGTAAACCAAACGTCATTGAAAAATACCGTAAAAAACATCCGCTTTAAAAACGAACTGACCAGAGCTTAAGCCAAGCTAATTAAATTTAAATGGTATGGTGTGTATCTTTACGAGATGCTCGACAGGCTAACGTTTACAGGCCGTACCATATAACTTTTGGACGTACTTGAACTTTTATCATGATACGTCGATAAATTAACCGAAGTTAGCGATCCCCATTACATCGAAATGGCAGTGACAAACTACAAATGACAATTGTTTTCATCCCCGCATTGATAGCTATCTTGGTTGCAAAAGAACGGGAATCTGGTCGTGCACTAACGCAGCAAGAGAAAGGGATGCTCTACTTTGGAGGGCAGGGCATTCAGCTGCAGTGGCAGATGAAGCGATAAATGCTGTCGCCGCTGTATACGACAAAATATACAGATCTGCTAAAGGTTCGGTAAAATTTGCTTATGCCCTGGCCCGTTTTGCGCCATTACCTGACGTTGTATTCTCTAATGTTAGCCCC
The DNA here is from genome assembly GCF_977039595.1 of Enterobacter sp. Taxonomy (NCBI): domain Bacteria; kingdom Pseudomonadati; phylum Pseudomonadota; class Gammaproteobacteria; order Enterobacterales; family Enterobacteriaceae; genus Enterobacter; species Enterobacter sp. The sequence goes on along the minus strand of NZ_CDRQYH010000039.1, from coordinate 12,585 downwards.
GTTAATGCTATATATGCCTGTTCGCTTAATCCGCTTGCCATTTTTATCCGTAATAGTAGCGGTTAGGGTGCTGCAGCGAATGGAATGACTCTCATCAATAACCAGCCTAATGGCTTCTAAAGGATCTTCTACCTCAACAAGATCCACAGTCTTATCCAGACCGAATGGCACAAGGTGGAAGGCTGTTTTCCCCGATGATTTTCTGGTTATTTTCACGGGATACAGTACGTCTCCACTTTTATGAATAAATTCAAGGCGTTCAATGTAAATCATGGCGATTCTCCTGGTTTGTCTGCATGAATATACAAACCGAAGATAGGAGATACAATACAAATAAATAGGGAAATCTAAAATAGCCTAACATGACGTGTAATACATTGAATTATTTGCGTAATATTATAAAGCGCATGCAAAAATCGAATCGTTTACCAGCCTTATTGCCAGCTGACGTGACCTACTTCCTATGACTCATGAAACCGTTATGTACGCATGCATTCCGAACACCTGCTGTTCTCTCATTTCGGAAGTCATGTGGCTCTCTTGTTTCTTTATAGGATCACGTCGATTAACTCCGGCCCCTGATTTTTCACATTATCCGCGGTGCGCGTCACGGCGTTCCAGATGAACTCGTCGGCGGGTACTGCTCCGTTGGCAGCAATCTCTTCAGCTTCTTTCCCGCCTATATCCTGCCGCATCCACTTGCGGGCAGCTTCTGATCGCAGAACCAGAGGACGACGGTCGTGAATGTCGACCAGGCCTTTATCCGCTGCAGACATCACGATAAGAAATCCCTCTGATTCATCACCACGCTCAAATGGCGTGCTGCCGACCGCTGCCATGAATATCGGCTGGCCACCTGCCCGATGAATGAAATGGGGCTGCTTCTTATCGCCTTCCTTTTTCCACTCAAACCAACCGTCTGCAAAGCAGATTGCCCGGCCATACTGCCACAGAGGTTTAAACATTCTGCTGGTGGCGACCGTTTCGACGCGCGCGTTTATCAATGGTGCTTTGTCCCGCCAGCCTGGCGCGTAGGATCACAGGACCGGGTCAAGATGCAGCTGCTCGTCGCGTTCGCTCAGCAACAGAATTTTAGTACCGGGCGCGACGTTGTACCGGCCAATCGGCTCCGGGTCGTATACGATGTCATGGTCGTCTTCGTCGGCAAGATATAGCAGGTATTCTTCACGGGGTTGGACTTGTGCAAAACTTCCACACATAAAAAAACTCCAGTCAGTCAGTCAGAATGAAAGTAAAGGGCAGGGAGAAAAAGTCGCGCGCTGGTAAAGTCTTACAAACGGATCGGTGGGGAATATGCTCTTGAGGGGAGAGAAGGTAAAGCGACACGTTGCGAAACGGGAAGTAGCTACGCAAAATTGGAGGATGTTGGGCGGCGAAATGAGCTGCTGGGGGGAGTTTTTAGGGCGTTTGATTATCCTACATTCTCCGTTATCGTCTGATAACGAACCAAAATGTCATTTTTCTTTGATAACATTATTGAATGTTGAAGGGTCTACATACCATATTTATAAGTCATGAAAATTTATCAGAGGAAAAGCACCGTGGTCGTCACCGCGATAAACGCAATAAACAGCAGCACCATCACTGCTATCGCAAAGGTCGTGGAGTCCTGGACGTAGGTTTTTTCTTCCCCCTTCATTGGGCCGACAAGCATGATCCAGATGAAGATAAAGGTCACTGAGGCAATCACGACTGAAACGAAAAACAAACTTTCTCTCAATTCATAACCTCAACGAGAACCTTTCGGGCGCTGTGTGGGGACGTACTACGGTGAAAATATCTTGAAACGGAAGTGATTACACCAGACCAATAAATCACAAGAATTTATCAGTCTGGTCATCAATATGCGGAGTGTTACGCCACGTTACGGGCGTGCCCGGCAAGAACGGCCAGCGCTTCACCGTTTTCGATAGTGATGTATTTACCCTTAACGGCCAGCATCCCGCTTTTCTGGAAACGACCCAGCAGACGGCTGATGGTTTCCACGGTCAGACCCAGGTAGTTGCCGATATCGCCACGCGTCATCGTCAGACGGAATTCACGCGGCGAGAAGCCACGCTCGGCGAAGCGGCGGGAGAGGTTGTAGATAAACGCGGCCAGGCGCTCTTCGGCATTCTTTTTAGAAAGCAGCAGGATCATGTCCTGATCGCCTTTGATCTCACCGCTCATCAGACGCATCATCTGCTGACGCAGGTTAGGCATCTTGCCGGACAGATCGTCCAGGGTTTCAAACGGAATTTCGCAAACCATCGAGGTTTCGAGTGCCTGAGCAAAGCTCGGGTGGTGGCCCGTACCGATGGCATCGGTGATCTGCTCATCGCCCTGTTCGGTGATGGTGTAGCTCTTGATGGTGCCAGAACGGATAGCATAGAGCGATTTCAGTTCGTCTCCCGCTTTAAACAGCGTCTGCCCTTTCTGAATAGGCTTCTTACGCTCGATAATATTATCAAGCTGATCGAGTTCATGCTCATTCAGGGTAAACGGGATACAGAGCTGGCTGATGCTGCAATCCTGGCAATGGATAGCACAACCGCCAGACTGAATGCGTCGTATAATTCGCTTTTCCGGGATCATAGGTTTGCTCAAGCCTTAATTGATATTGGTCAATTTTAACATCTTTTTGGTAAGTACGTAAGCCTGACAAACCCTCAATAAGGACAAGAGACGACAATGCGTCGCCATCTTCTTGAAATTCCACAGCTTGATTATGGATTTTTAGCCTAACCGGTAGAAAATTAAGCACAAAAAGCCTGGGAACTAGAGCAAGAGATACCCTTCGTGACGCAGCAACCACTCTTTTCGCTGCACGCCACCGGCATAGCCTGTCATGGTACCGTTGCGGCCAATGACGCGATGGCAGGGTACCACGATGCTGACCGGGTTAGAGCCGTTAGCGGCACCCACCGCGCGTGCAGCGCCTGCGCGGCCTAACTGCTCCGCGAGCTGGCCGTAATGCATGACCTGCCCGCACGGAATCGACCGCAGCGCCTGCCACACTTCGCGCTGAAAAGGCGTGCCAGCCGTGGCGGTCGGCAGAGTATCAATGATGCTGAGATCGCCTTCGAAGTACGCCGCAAGCTTGTCGCTCAGCCCACCCGGGTTGGTGGCGCTGATACGTTCATAACCCTGCAAGCGGTAATGAATATTGAGCAGCTCTTCCATGCGGTCGCTGTGCTCTTCCCACTCAACGGCGCGCAGATTGAACGTCTCATCCGCGATAACCCACAGCGGTCCAAGCGGCGTCGCAATCTTATCTTCGAGTAATCTCAGCATCCTCATTCCTTCAGTTCAGCCTCGGGTATATTCCCGGCCCAATCGGCAGGCCGACAAGATACCATGCCACCAGCATCACCAGCCATACCCCTAAAAAGATAAGCGGGTAGGGTAAAACCAGCGAATAGTAGGTACCCAGTTTGGCCTCGGGTTTATAGCGCTGGAGGAAGCCTAAAAACAGCGGAACAAACGGCGAGACCGGCGCCAGCGGTATCACCGAGGAGTCCGCGATACGGAACAGGATCTGGGCAAACGCCGGGTGAAAACCCAGCATCATAAACATCGGCACGAAGATCGGGGCCAGAATCGACCAGATGGCGGAGCCGCTGGCGATAAACATGCACAGCAGGGATGACAGCAGCGCCAGGCCAACAAACGCCGGTACGCCGCTTAGCCCGGCAGCCTCCAGCGCGTCGGTCAGGCCCACGGCCATAAACTTGCCCATGTTGCTCCAGTTAAACATTGCCACAAACTGGGCCAGCGGGAACACCATCACGATAAAGCCCGCCATCTCTTTCATCGGCTCGATCATCAGCTGCGGCAGATCGCCCTGACGGCGGATTTTGCCGGTGGCGATACCGTAGGCGAGCGAGACGACAAAGAAAAACAGAATAATCAGCGGCACGATGCCCTGGATAAACGGCGAAGGCAGGACCGTATGTTTAACCGGATCGCGCAATATGCCGTTTTCCGGCACCACCATCAGCGCCACCAGCGCGATAAAAGCCAGCGAGACAATCCCCGCCACGCGCAGGCCAAAGCGCTGCGTTTCGCTCAGCGTCTCCAGCTTTTCATCGCTACGGCCTTCCCATTTGCCCAGGCGCGGCTCGACGATCTTATCGGTAATCAGCCCGCCGACAATCGTCAGGACAATGACCGAGCTTGCCATAAAGTACCAGTTGTCGATCACGCTGACGTGCATGGCCGCATCAATGGTTTTCGCCGCCTCCGTACTGATGCCCGAGAGCAGCACGTCGGTGGTGACGATCAGCAGGTTGGCGGTGAATCCACAGCCCACGCCCGCAATCGCCGACAGCAGGCCCGCCACGGGGTGGCGCCCGGCGGCGAGAAAGATCAGCGCCCCCATCGGCGGCATGATCACCAGCGCGGCGTCGGAGGAGATATGGCTAAAGAAGGCGATAAACAGCACCATGTAGCTGGCGTACCGCGCGCTGACGTGAGAAGCCATCTTTACCATCAATGCGGGCAGCAGGCCCACGCGTTCGGCCAGTCCGGCACCCAGCACCAGCGCCAGAATGGCGCCCAGCGGGGCGAAGCCGCTGAAGTTTTTAATCACGTTGGGTAAAAACCAGTGCAGCCCCTCAACGCTGAGCAGGTTTTTCACCGCCACCAGGCTGCCGTCGGCCGGACTGCGCACGCTGACGTCAAAGGCGGAGAGCACGGCGGTGGCGACCATCAAAATCACAATCAGATAGATAAACAGCAGGAAAGGGTGCGGCACTTTATTGCCGATCCTTTCAACCCAGCCATAGAGCTTACCGGATGGGGAATGCGAAGGTATGGATGACATACTCATGGGCGTTCCTCGGGAGTGTTGTTGTGTTGTGTTATGTTTTTTTATTTTAAAGGTGACGGTGTCACGCCCCGTGGGATCGGACACGCGTACGGTTTTTCTTGTATTTGCTGTTCAAACTCTTCACGGCATTTTTTCAGCAGCGATGCGTCCTGCAGCAGATTGAGCGCGGTTGCGCCCATCACTTTCCCGGCCAGCAGCATGCCTTTGTGGGCAATAGAGGTTCGCCCCTGAGACACCAGCTGCCAGGTGTGCAGCGGCGTGCCGACGGTAAAGCAGGGGCTGAAGCACTGGGCCACCGGCATTTTCCAGCTGACGTCGCCCACGTCGGTTGAACCCGCCAGCACGTTGTCGGTGACGGCGTAAGGCGCGACTTCATCTACCAGCAGCGTCGCCTGATGACGACGGGCAAAGGCTTTACCCGCGTCGCCACCCGTGGCGGCAATATTTTTCAGGCTGTTTTGCAGATCGTTGTGCGTCAGCGTGGCGCGGATCTCGCGGGCAAATTTTCGCTCTTCTTCGGTCCACTGCGGCGTGCCGTAGTGCTGCAGGGCGCGATACATCGCCGCCTCGAGCGTGCGGTTCGGCAGATAGCTTGAGCAGGCTTTATCAAAGCGACACTCGACGGTGGTTTCGGTCATCATCGCCGCGCCCTGGGCAATTTTCTCGATGCGTTCGTAGATCTGCTGCGCATCGGCCATCTCCGGGGCGCGGATCAGGTACAGCACTTCGGCCTGCGCCTGTACCACGTTGGGGGAAATCCCGCCGGTGTCGGTGATGGCGTAATGGACGCGCGCTTTCTCAATGATGTGTTCGTTGAGGAAGTTGGTGCCGGTGGTCATCAGCGTCACGGCGTCCAGAGCGCTGCGTCCCAAATGGGGGGAGTTGGCCGCGTGCGCCGCCACGCCGTGAAAACGCCAGGCGGCCTGAATATTCGCCAGCGTGCTGACGTTAAACATCCCGGCAAAGGCTTCCGGGTGCCAGGTGACGGCGGCATCGACGTCATCAAATAGCCCTTCGCGCACCATAAAGGTTTTCCCGGAGCCGCCTTCCTCGCCGGGACAGCCGTAAAAACGCACCGTTCCGCTGCCGCCGTGCTGCTCCAGCCAGCTTTTCACCGCCACAGCGCCCGCAAGCGCCGCGGTGCCTAAGAGGTTATGCCCGCAGCCGTGGCCGTTAGCCCCCGGCGTGGCGGTTTGCGCGGTCGCGCAGTGTGCCTGCTGGCTTAACCCGGCCAGCGCGTCGTACTCGCCCAGCAGGGCGATAACCGGTTTTCCGCTGCCGAAGCTGGCGATAAAGGCATTTGGAATACCGCCTGCCTCGCGGGTCAGCGTGAAGCCTTCTGCTTCCAGCTCGCTGGCCAGCCGTTCGGCGGACCAGAACTCTTCAAAGCGGGTTTCGGGACGATCCCAGATCGCGTCGGCAATATCGGCTAACGTCCGACATCGCGTGTCGATCGCATCGGCAATAAAAGCGTAGTTCTCCTGCATTACACACCTCGCGTCCACGGGAAATTAAGCGCAGTTCGCGCCAGCGTTTCGATGGCGACAGGCATCACCTGCTCATCGAAGTCGAATTTTTCGTTGTGATGCCCGGCGCTCAAATCCGTGCCAAACACCATATAGGACGCCATGCCGCCGTTCTGCTGCACGCGGGCCATCATCAGCGTGGCGTCTTCGGAACCCGCTGGCGCTTTCACCTTATTGATGGCGTGAACAACCCCGGAAACCCGGCTCGCCTGTTCGCGCAGATAATCAACCCAGGCCGGCGTCGGCGCGCTGGAGGTGGCAGCCCCCATCAGGCGCATCTCCGCGCTCACGCCGTAGAGCGCCGCCGCGCCGGTAATCACCGCCTTCGCGCGTTCAAAGACATACTGATTAATCGCTTCGCTTTCGCCGCGGGTTTCAACCTTAATCAGCGCATTCGCGGGGACCACGTTGCGCCCGCTGCCCGCCTGCATCACCCCGACGTTCACCCGGGATGCGCCGTCGCTGTGCGGGGCGATGCTGTGCAGGGCGAGGGCGGCCTGCGCGGCGGCGAGCAGGGCGTTACGACCGTCCTCCGGCTTACCGCCCGCGTGCGCGGCCACGCCGGTGAAGCTCACGTCGAACTTGGTGGTGGCCATAAAGTTATCGCTGCCGCAGATTACCGTCCCCGCAGGTACGCCGGTGCCAATGTGAATGGCCGTGAAATAGTCCACGTCATCCAGCGCCCCGGCAGCAACCATGGCGCGCGCGCCGCGCGTTCCTTCTTCGGCAGGCTGGAAGATCAGCTTGATGGTGCCGTTCAGCCGGGCTTCATTCTGCTTAAGCACCTGTGCCAGCCCCAGACCAATGGTGGTGTGGCCGTCGTGCGCGCAGGCGTGCATCATGCCCGGATTGCAGGAGGCAAACCCGTCGCGGAACGGGCGATGGCTGTCGTCAAGCGCTTCGCTTAAATCAAGGGCGTCCATGTCGATGCGAAACGCCAGGGTTGGGCCCGGGCGGCCGGTATTCAGGGTGGCGACAATGCCGGTAAACCCGCCTTCAAACGGCGTCAGCCATTTCTCAGGCGCGCCCTGCGCCCGCGCGCGGGCAAACTCTCGCGCCAGGGTTGTGTCATCGGGTAACCCCATCCGGCTTTCGGCATCGACCACGTCGCGGCCCATCGCCAGTGCGTAACCCAGCGAGTCCAGTATTTCCGCGACTTTCGCGGCGGTACGAAACTCTACCCAGCCGGATTCCGCAAAATGGTGAAAATCGCGACGCCACGCGCTCAGCTGCGGCGTTAACGTCTGGATGTACTGCGCCAGTGTGTCCATATCTGTTCCTGTCATCATTAAAATATGTGAACTGCTTCACGCTGTGATAGTTTTTACTTATCACCAACCGATTTTTCACAGTTTTAACCGTTCAGGAATTACCCTCGCACATCCCTTTCCATTAAAGTAGATGACAGTTTCTTTACTCTGATAAACAACGGTTATCGGTCGGGCTATGACATTCCAGATTAAATTTCATCAAATCCGGGCGTTTGTTGAGGTTGCGCGTCAGGGCAGCATTCGCGGTGCCAGCAGGACGCTGAATCTTTCGCAGCCGGCGCTGACCAAATCCATCAAAGAGCTGGAGGAGGGCATGGCGGCGCAGCTTTTCGTGCGCAGGAGTAAGGGCGTCGCGTTGACCGAATGCGGTGAGGGCTTTTACCAGCGCGCCCGGTTGATTCTGGAAGAGCTGCGTGCCGCGCAGGATGACATCCGTCAGCGGCAGGGTGAGCTGGCCGGGCAGATCAACATCGGAATGGGAGCCAGCGTTTCGCGCACGCTTATGCCCGCCGTTATCACACGCTTCCATGCGCAGCATCCGCAGGTCAAGGTGCGGATAATGGAAGGGCAGCTGGTGTCGATGATCAATGAATTACGCCAGGGCGAGCTGGACTTCACCATTAACACCTATTATCAGGGACCTTACGACCAGGAATTTACGTTTGAAAAACTCTTCGAGAAGCCGTTTGCGGTATTTTGTCGCGAAGGGCATCCGGCAACGGGGGCAACGTCGATTAATGAACTTCTGCATTATAACTGGACAATGCCGACGCCGCGGGGAAGTTATTATAAGCAGTTAGAAGAGGTATTTAGCCATCGCTCGCAAATACCGCGAATTGGTGTGGTCTGCGAAACATTTCCTTCCTGTATTAGCCTGGTCGCGCAAAGTGATTTTTTAAGCATATTGCCGCAGGAGTTAGGCTGTGACCCGCTTCTGGCGCACCGCCTGGTCATGTTACCGGTTGTCGAATCGCTTCCCAAAGCAGCATATTATTTAATTCAGCGCCGTGATTCACGTCAGACGCCCCTTGCTGAATCATTAATTACGCAATTCAGGAGAGAAGCGAGGAAAATAATCGTGGCGTGAAAGTGAGATAATAAAAAAACAGGATCTGCCCGACATCAGACAGATCCTCCAGTACACACAGCAGTGCGTCCTTTCGCCAATCCTGAGTATTATATCCATGAAGCAGGTATATTTAGGTATAACACCTTTTCCGCAAAATGGAAGGGTGTTGAGTGTTTGATTTTACGAAAATTTAACACAAATCACTTATTTCATTCTTGCTGAAATTTTAGTTAAGTCTGATTTAAATCCATTTTATAAATACTATATATATTCATCAGGTTAATATTTATGGCCCACGGCGGCCTGTAACGGTGATTGAGGCCTGTCTCGGGCGCAGGTATAGTACCGTCCTCAGTTGTAGCCGGAGGATATCCATGAACCCTGACGACAAATCCTTTTTTCTTGACGCCATGGAAGATGTCCAGCCGCTGAAGCGTGGCCCGGATATTCACTGGCAGCCCAGCCGCAATACGCGGACGCGCCAGGAGGTGGATAGCGAACAGCTGGATAACTTCCTTACGCTGGATTTTCTTGACCTGCTTCCCCTGGAAGAACCGCTGGCGTTCCAGCGCGAAGGGGTACAGCAGGGCGTTATTGATAAGCTGCACTCGGGTAAATATGCCCGCCAGGCCAGCTTAAACCTCCTGCGTCAGCCTGCCGAACGCTGCCGTCAGATGCTCTATTCTTTTATTCGCCAGGCCGGACGAGACGGGTTACGCAATCTGATTATCATTCACGGGAAAGGGCGCGAGCAAAACTCGCATCCCAATGTGGTGCGCAGCTATCTGGCACGCTGGTTAACCGAGTTCGAGGAAGTGCAGGCCTTCTGCGTGGCGCTGCCGCATCACGGCGGCAGCGGGGCATGCTATGTTTCACTGCGTAAATCCGATGAAGCAAAACAGGAGAACTGGGAGCGACACGCCAAGCGCAGCCGCTAGCGGGCGATATTCTCGCCCGCCTGAAACTCAGAAGGTTTCCCAGTTGCTGTCGGTGGAGGCGTTTGCGGTTGCCGGGCGCAACAGCTGAGGCGTTTTCACGCTGGCCGGGCGTGGGGCTACCGCTTTTTCTTTGCCGTTCAGACGAAACGCGGCCACCGCCTGGCGCAGCTGCTCGGACTGATCTTCCAGCGCCGCCGCCGCCGTGGCGGATTCCTGCACCAGCGCGGCGTTTTGCTGCGTCACGCTATCCATCTGCGAAACGGCCAGGCTCACCTGCTCAATGCCGCGGCTCTGCTCGTCAGAGGCAGAGGAAATCTCGCCCATGATATCGGTCACGCGGGTAACGGCGGCGACAATTTCCTTCATGGTGGTGCCCGCCTCGCTGACCTGCTCAGAACCGGTATTCACCCGGCTGACGGAGTTCTCGATAAGCCCTTTGATCTCTTTCGCCGCCTGCGCGCTGCGGCTCGCCAGGGTACGGACCTCCCCTGCGACAACCGCAAAACCACGGCCCTGTTCCCCGGCGCGTGCCGCTTCCACCGCGGCGTTTAGCGCCAGAATGTTGGTCTGGAACGCGATGCTGTCGATCACGCCGGTAATATGCGCAATTTGCTGCGAACTGTCGGCGATTTCGTTCATGGTGCGAACCACGTTATCCACGACGTGACCGCCGCGCGCGGCCGTTTCAGAGGCGTTTTTCGCCAGCAGCGTGGCCTGACGGGCGTTATCGGAGTTCTGCTTAACCGTCGCGGTCAGCTCTTCCATGCTGGCAGCGGTCTCTTCGAGCGAGGCGGCCTGCTGTTCGGTGCGAGCGGAAAGATCGTTGCTCCCTGCGGCAATTTCACCTGCGCCGGTGTAGATGGAATCGGTACTTCCGCGTACGGCGCTGACGGTGGTTACCAGCGACTGCTGCATCTCATGCAGGCCGGCGGCCAGCTGGCCCATCTCATTGCGACCCGAAATCGCGATATCCTGCGTCAGGTCGCCCCCTGCAATGGCGCGAATATGGTTCATAATGGAGTGGAGTGGTTTTAACAGCAGGTGCTGTAACCCCTGCCAGATGACCACCAGAACCGCGATCACGGCCAGCAGAATTGCCGCCAGCGTCCACTGCATCTGCGTGAAGCTGCTCTGGTTCTCTTCGGTTGCCGCCTTCAGCAGGGTATTGTTTTCGGCGCGCCAGCGGTTATAGACCGCTTCCATCTCGTCCTGTGCCTGCTGGGCGTCCAGATCGCCATAGGCCTGATAGTTGTCGGCGCGCAGATACTCAATTGATAAACGCATGACTTCGTGCATCTGGTTCCAGGATTTCTGCATCTCGTCGGTCAATGCCGCCTCCTGGCCCTTAACCTGCGGCAGTTTCTGCCACTCTTTGTTATAGGCTTCGGCTTTTGCCAGCGAGTCGCCTGCGGTGCCCAGCAGTTTATTGATCGCCGCAAGGGAAGCCGGGTCACGCTGGTTTTTCAGGTAGCGGATCGCCACGCGGGTGACGGTGACGCGCGTTTTCACCAGCGTGTTCACGCTGTCGCTCAGGCTTTCCTGCTGGGCGTTGAGCACGCCGGAATTCTGGAAGTTATGGCGATCGTTGCTGACGGCAGAGTAGAACAACCCTCCCGTGACAACTTGCAGCAGACAGAATATGGTGAGGGCAAAGATAATTCCGGTAATCACGTGCAGATTTTTCAGCATAGCGGTCGTCCGTTAGAAAGGATGCAGAGGTACACCAATACTATCGTCGTATAGAATTTAAACTTTAATTTAACTCGCGCTTAACTAAGGGCTCCGGTGAGGAACCTGTTGTAAATCCGGATCATTTTTATGAGGAAGGTTAACATGAGCAGCATTGATAAAAGCGGGACGTACGCGCTCGGGACGCGGATGGTGAAACGACTGGGCTACGGTGCGATGCAGCTCGCCGGGCCGGGCGTCTTTGGCCCACCGAAGGATAAGCAGGCCGCGCTGGACGTGCTGCGCGAAGCGGTGGCGGCGGGGGTGAACCACATTGATACCAGTGATTTTTATGGTCCTCATATCACCAACCAGCTGATCCGCGAGGCGCTTCATCCTTACCGGGACGATCTGACGATCGTCACCAAGATTGGCGCCCGTCGCAACGACAAAGGCGCCTGGCTGCCGGCCTTTTCCGCACAGGAACTGACGCAGGCGGTGCATGACAACCTGCGTAATCTGCAGCTGGACGTGCTGGACGTGGTGAATCTGCGGATCATGTTTAGCGCACACGGGCCTGCGGAAGGGTCGATTGCTGAACCGCTCTCCACCCTGGCAGAATTACAGCAGCAGGGGCTGGTGCGGCATATTGGCCTGAGCAACGTCACGGCCACCCAGGTTGCAGAAGCGCAGAAGATGGTGCCGGTGGTGTGCGTGCAGAACATGTACAACATTGTGAACCGGGGTGACGACGCGCTGGTGGATCTGCTGGCGCAGCAGGGGATTGCGTATGTGCCGTTCTTCCCACTGGGAGGCTTTACGCCGCTGCAATCTTCCGGGCTGAAGGCTGTCGCGGATTCACTGGGCGTCACGGCAATGCAGGTTGCGCTGGCATGGCTGCTGCAGCGTTCTTCGAATATTCTGCTGATCCCGGGCACCTCTTCCGTGGCGCATCTGCGGCAAAACCTCGCGGCGGGGGAACTGCAGCTGCCGCCTGACGCGCTGGAAACATTGAATACGCTGATGGACTGATCGTCACAGGCGCAAAGCCCGACATGCGCTTCCGGGCTTTGCGCGTTTTAAATCTTCTGACACTTCAATGCGTTTGGGTTCGCTTCCGGAAATGACCTTGATCCTTGTCCACAATCCGTAATACTGTATTTATATGGGTCTTCCCTTGATGTGGTGGCTGAAGGCATGATAATGGTGTATTTAATCGCCAGAGGTCACCGCCATGGACGAAAAGTCCCTCTACGCTCATATTCTCAACCTGTCCGATCCG
>NZ_CDRQYH010000038.1:0-37186 GCF_977039595.1 Enterobacter sp. | reverse complement strand
TGAGGCAGCACCTGGCACGGCTGGGACGGAAGTCGCTGTCGTTCTCAAAATCGGTGGAGCTGCATGACAAAGTCATCGGGCATTATCTGAACATAAAACACTATCAATAAGTTGGAGTCATTACCCGGAAAATTGTCCAGGACATTTCCTAAAAAGTTATGAATGTTTGTAAAGTGCCATTTCTGGTCCATAATCGGATATTTGCATTAAGGATAAATCTTATATAATAGTTAATCTCTGGCTAAGGAACGGGTCATTAATAAATGAAAAAAATAATTGCGCTTGCGCTTCTGGCGGTTGCTGTTGGGGCCGTTGCAGGGATTCGTTATGCTGGTGATAACAAACCAGAATATATACAATCGGCAGAAATTCGCGTTGGTTCCTATTTGACCAGCGATTATGGAGCCGTTACCTGTACCAGTAAAAAAATTAACGATGTGCGTTGGGAATTAGACTGCACCCAGCAGACGATAGGAAAAACATTCCATTTTGCGGCGTACCCCTCTGATAAAGCACCTTATGGAGTGGCGCGGTCATTTTATCTTGAAGCCATAAATGATGACGCAAAACAGAGCGCTGAACAGGGCCTTATGCGTTATTTGCAGATCAATACTCATGCAGGTTAATAAGACTGTTTAACCTTCGTTAAGACAACGGGTGTTAGGTTGTATGGGATCCGCAGCCCGGCCATGGAGTGTCGGGACGTAGAGACCAAAATACAAATCTATCCATGCAAGCATTTACCGCCATTTTTTGGCGGTTTTTTTTGCGCAGTGTTTACCGTCGTTTTATGACAGCAGTCGATAGTGCGACTGTACCAGACCCGAAGGAAAGCTGCGGCTGGATACCAGCGTCAAATCGATATCCTCTGGCAGGGCGCCAAACAGCGATTTTCCCGAACCGAGCAGGACAGGAACGGTCGTGATCACCATATCGGCCACCAGTCCTTCTCGCAGGAACGACTGTATCACCTGCCCGCCATCGAGATAGACGCGATGGACGTTCTGCAACGCCAGGTAGTCGAGCACCTCCTTTGGCGTGCGCCCTGAAAATTGTACTTTTCCCTTCAGCGCGTCGGGCACGGGCGTGTCGGCCAGCTGTCTGGAGAGCACCAGCACGTGCCGGTCATAAGGCCATGCGTCAAAGGTCAGCACTTTCTCATAGCTGCCTCTGCCCATCACTATCCACTCTTTGTCAGCGATGAACGCCGCATAGCCATGATCCTCCGTCGGATCATCGCGCTGCAGGAGCCAGTCGATATCATCATTGTGTCGGGCGATGTAACCATCAAGACTGGTTGCGATAAAAACGTGTGTGGTGACCATAAGGTTCTCCGTATTCCTGCGAAACCAAAAGACTGACGCCTCAGCGGGCTGTAGCGGAATGAGAAAATTGTTTGCGGTACTGGGCCGGGGAAATCGCGAACTGCTGGCGAAAGTGATGACGCAGCGTCGATGCCTGGCCAAACCCGGTCTGTTCCGCGATGCTGTCGATACTTAAACGACTGCTTTCCAGATAATCTTTCGCCCGCAGCAGGCGCTCATTGAGTAACCAGCGGGCAGGCGTCGTTCCTGTTGCCGCCTCGAAGCGACGAAGAAACGTGCGCTGACTCATACCGACACGACGCGCCAGCGAGTCGACGCTGTGCGGCTCGGTAAGATGCGTGTGCAGAAAATCAAACAGCTGGCCGAGGCGCTGGCTTTCCCGCAGCTGTGCCACCGGGCGGCTCAGCTGTTGCGGCTGAGAGCCATCCCGGTGTGGGGGAATGACCAGCCGCCGCGCCACGCTGTTAGCGGTTTCCATTCCATAATCCCTTCGTACAACGTGAAGGCAGAGATCGAGCCCCGCCGCGCTGCCTGCAGAAGTCAGGATATCGCCTTCGTCCTGGTAGAGCACATCCTCAACCACGTCGATGTCAGGGTAGCGGGCTTTAAGCGTCTCAATGTAGCGCCAGTGCGTCGTGGCTTTGCGCCCGTTGAGCAGCCCCGTAGCGGCCAGCACAAATACGCCCGAACAGATGGACAGCAGCTGGCATCCTCGCGCGCTGGCCTGACGTAATGCGTTGCAGAGCGCGTCCGGAACCGGCGAGTCCAGCCCACGCCAGCCGGGAACCACAATCAGGTCCGCAGACGCAAGCAGGCTTAAATCACCATCGGTGACGATACGGATCCCGCCTGTTGCCCGAAGTTCACCGCTATCCACGCTCGCCACCGCAAAACGATACCATTCATCGCCCAGCTCGGGACGTGGCAGACCGAAGATCTCCACCGCTACGCCAAACTCAAAGGTACACAGGCCGTCATAGGCCAGCACCACCACCAGCGGGCGGGCAATTTGTCTTAAGTTTGTCATCTTTTTGCTGTTTTCTGGCATAAGCGAGCGCATTCACGTGCTGAATTTCTGGATAGAGTAGTGTTAACACAAACGCCAAAGATGAGGAAGGATCATGAGCTATGTTACTGAATTTCCGGCTGCCGAGCCGCAGGAAGCCGTCACCCATTTTCTGCGTCGCCTGAGCGTAGAAACCGACTGCGCCGATGTGCATCACGCCATCGCCAATAATGAGCAGGACTTTGTTTTGCTGCACGTGGTGGGGAGCCCGGAGCAGTTTGCCCGTCGCCATGTGCCGGGCGCTCTGCATATGCCGTGGAGCCAGATGACCGCTGAGCGCATGGCCCAATGGCCTGAAGGGACGCTGTTCGTCGTCTACTGCGCAGGGCCGCACTGTAACGGCGCGGACAGAGCCGCGCTGAAGCTGGCGCGTCTCGGGCTGCCGGTCAAAATCATGCTCGGTGGGATCACCGGCTGGGAAGATGAACGCTACGCGTTTGCCAGCATCGAAACCACTGCCGCGCTGTGAAGATGAATTTTTTTCAACACCCGTGAAATTTTCTCGTTTGCCGGTACCGGGGAGGTATGACATTGTTTTTGGACATTTAGACATCCAGAAGTCTAAAAGTTCAAATAATGAATTATCACTGCGGGCAATTATTGCCGGCAGACTGAGGAGATTTCCATGCAACGACACCACGCCCCATACCGCGCCGACGTAGTCGGCAGTTTTTTACGCCCGGATGCCATCAAGCAGGCTCGCCTGCAATTTGCCAGCGGCGAGATTGACGCGAGACAGCTTCGCGCGGTGGAGGACGAAGCCATTCGCCACGTCGTTGAGCAGCAGTGCGCGTGCGGCCTGCATGTCGTGACCGACGGTGAGTTTCGCCGCGCCTGGTGGCACTTCGACTTCTTCGACGGTCTGCAGGGCGTTGAGCGTTACGATTCGCAGCAGGGCATCCAGTTTAACGGGGTGCAAACCAAAGCCCACGGCGTGCGCGTCACCGGCAAGCTGGGCTTTGGCGAGCACCCGATGCTGGACGATTTCCGCTATCTGAAAAGCATCAGCGGTAACGCCCAGCCAAAAATGACCATTCCCAGTCCGAGCGTGCTGCATTTCCGCGGCGGTCGCAAAGACATTGATGCGACGGTGTATCCGGACCTGAACGTCTATTTCGACGATCTGGCGACCACCTGGCGCGACGCGATTCGCGCATTCTACGATGCAGGCTGCCGTTACCTGCAGCTGGACGATACCGTATGGGCCTACCTCTGTTCGGACGATCAGCGTCGTCAGATCCGCGAGCGCGGCGACGATGCCGATGAGCTTGCACGTATCTATGCCCGCGTCCTGAACAAGGCGCTGGAGGGCAAGCCGGACGATCTGACCATCGGGTTGCACGTCTGCCGCGGTAACTTCCGCTCCACCTGGATTTCCGAAGGCGGCTACGAGCCGGTGGCGGAAGTGCTGTTCGGAACGGTCAACGTTGATGCCTTCTTCCTGGAATACGATAACGACCGCAGCGGGGATTTCGCGCCGTTGCGCTTTGTTCGCCCGGGCAAGCAGCAGGTGGTGCTGGGTCTTATCACCACGAAAAACGGCGAGCTGGAGAACCCGGAGGGAATCAAAGCCCGTCTGGAAGAGGCGGCGAAATACGTGGCGAAAGAGCAAATTTGCCTCAGCCCGCAGTGCGGCTTTGCCTCGACCGAAGAGGGCAACAGCCTGAGCGAAACCCAGCAGTGGGACAAAGTCCGTCTGGTCACGCAGATCGCCAGCGAAGTCTGGTAAATCCGTTAGGCGGCGCTGCATTATAAAAGTGCAGCGCTGTGCCATTCTGAGACGTTCTCTTTACATCCTGCGTTCCCCTCCCGGAAATAGCGCTATCTCCATTCTGGCATTCTTTTTGCTCCTGCTTCGCTGACACATTTATTTCCGCGTCCACGCCGTAACGGACGTTTTCGCACAGCGTTCTTTTTCAGGAGTGAAAATATGCACCGTCGTACCTTATTAAAAGCCTTTGCGTTATCCGCGTCCGTCGTGGCGATGGGAATGAGTTTTGGCGTGCAGGCGGCCGATACCATCAAAGTGGGGATCATGCATTCTCTCTCCGGCACGATGGCCATTTCCGAGACCCCGCTTAAAGATGTCGCCCTGATGACCATCGACGAGATCAACGCCAAAGGCGGCGTGCTGGGCAAGAAACTGGAGCCGGTAGTGGTGGATCCGGCCTCAAACTGGCCGCTGTTTGCCGAGAAGGCGCGCCAGCTGTTAAGTCAGGATAAAGTGGCGGTGGTATTCGGCTGCTGGACCTCGGTTTCGCGCAAATCCGTACTGCCGGTCTTTGAGGAGCTGAACGGCCTGCTGTTCTATCCGGTGCAGTATGAAGGCGAGGAAATGTCGCCAAACGTGTTCTATACCGGCGCGGCGCCGAACCAACAGGCCATCCCGGCGGTTGAATACCTGATGAGCGAAGACGGCGGCGCGGCGAAACGCTTCTTCCTGCTGGGTACTGACTACGTTTATCCGCGCACCACCAACAAGATCCTGCGCGCGTTCCTGCATTCGAAAGGGGTGGAGGATAAGGATATCGAAGAGGTTTACACCCCGTTTGGTCATAGCGACTACCAGACCATCGTCGCCAACATCAAAAAATTCTCCGCGGGCGGCAAAACCGCCGTGGTGTCGACCATCAACGGCGACTCTAACGTTCCATTCTACAAAGAGCTGGCGAACCAGGGTCTGAAGGCGACCGACGTGCCGGTGGTGGCGTTCTCCGTCGGCGAAGAAGAGCTGCGCGGGATCGACACTAAACCGCTGGTGGGTAACCTGGCGGCCTGGAACTACTTTGAGTCCGTCGATAACCCGACTAACCAGGCGTTCGTGGCGGATTACAAAGCCTATGCGAAGGCGCACAAGCTGCCGAACGCCGACACCGTGGTTACCAACGACCCGATGGAGGCGACCTACGTGGGCATTCATATGTGGGCGCAGGCGGTAGAAAAAGCAGGCACAACCGATGTGGACAAAGTCCGTGCGGCGATGGCCGGTCAGTCCTTTAAGGCACCGTCAGGCTTTACGCTTACCATGGATGCCACCAACCATCATCTGCATAAGCCGGTCATGATCGGTGAAATCGAAGGTAACGGCCAGTTCAACGTGGTGTGGCAGACGGAACAGCCGGTACGCGCCCAGCCGTGGAGCCCGTTCATCGCCGGGAATGACAAAAAGCCCGACCAGCCGATGAAAACCGCCAGCAACTAAGCCATCACCGCAGGGAGAAACGTCATGAACGCCATGCGCCTGTTCATCGCTCTTGTATGGCTTTCCGGACTGCTGCCAGGGATGGTGCAGGCATCGGATGCCGATCTTTTTGTTGCCGCCAGCCGCAGCCAGCAGGCGGATTTGTTGACGCAGTGGGCCGCCGCGCCGGATGCCGCCAGGCTTCCGCTGCTTCAGTCCCTGCAGAAGGAAAACCTGTATGCCGACAGTCAAAAGCACGCCTTTGCGCAGCGTAACGGGCAAATGGTGTCGCTTGGGGACGCCCGTGCCGCAGAAGGGCCAACCAAAGCCGTTCGTCTGACGAACCGGCTGCGCGTGCTGGCTGCGACCGCCATCGCCACCCATCAGCTGGTGAGTGACAGTGTCACCGAGAGACGGGCGGCGGCGCGTCAGCTGCAGCGCGATGCCCAGCCCGGTATGCTCGCTTTTCTGGAAAAACGTGTGAACGATGAAACGGACGCCGTGGCGCGTCAGGCGCTGCTGCTGGCGGTCGCGAACCTCCAGCTGGCAAGCCCGCAGGCAGAAGTGCGCCGCAAGGCCGTCGAACTATTAGGTCAGTCCGACGATCCGGACGTACAGTCCAGGCTCACTCCGTTTACCCAGCCAGACACTGAGCCGGAGGGCGGCGTGCGCGCGGCCGCAGAAGAGAGTCTTAGCCAGATCCAGCATCGGCTGATGTGGGGCGATCTGCTGGGCCAGGCGTTTATGGGGCTCTCCCTCGGGTCGGTGCTGCTGCTGGCCGCGCTGGGGCTGGCTATCACCTACGGCCTGCTGGGGGTGATTAACATGGCCCACGGCGAGATGCTAATGCTGGGGGCATATGCCACCTGGATGGTGCAGCAGGCGATGGCCGGGCTTGCGCCCCAGTGGCTGGCGCTCTATCCCGTTATCGCCTTGCCGGTCGCGTTCTGCCTGACGGCGGGCATTGGAATGGTGCTGGAGCGCACGGTGATCCGTCATCTGTACGGTCGCCCGCTGGAAACGCTGCTGGCAACGTGGGGGATCAGCCTGATGCTCATCCAGCTGGTGCGCATGACCTTTGGCGCCCAGAACCTGGAGGTAGCTAACCCAGCCTGGCTCTCCGGCGGTGTGCAGGTTTTTGCCAACCTGACGCTGCCGTGGAACCGCATCGTGGTGCTGGGCTTCGTGCTGCTGGTGCTGTTCTTTACCTGGCTCATTCTGAATAAAACTCGTCTAGGGCTTAACGTGCGGGCGGTGACGCAAAACCGCAGCATGGCCGCCTGCTGCGGGGTACCGACAGGGCGCGTCGATATGCTGGCGTTCGGGCTTGGCTCCGGAATTGCGGGGTTAGGCGGCGTGGCGTTATCGCAGCTCGGTAACGTCGGGCCGGAGCTGGGCCAGGGCTATATCATCGACTCCTTCCTTGTGGTGGTGCTCGGAGGCGTAGGCCAGCTGGCAGGCAGCGTGGCCGCGGCGTTTGGTCTGGGGATCTTTAATAAAATCCTTGAACCCCAGATGGGGGCGGTGCTGGGCAAGATCGTGATTCTGGTGGCGATCGTGCTGTTTATTCAGAAACGCCCGCAGGGGCTGTTTGCGCTGAAAGGGAGGGTGATTGACTGATGAGCCAGCCGCTGACCTTAACGCTGGCGCGCAAAGCGCCACGCACAACGCTGATTGTAGGCAGCCTTCTGGTGGTGTGCTTGCTGATATTGCCGTTTTTCGCCTTACTGCCTGCAACGCATCCGCTGGCGCTGTCAACCTGGATGCTGACGCTGACTGGCAAGATCCTCTGCTATGCCATCGTTGCGGTGGCGCTGGATCTGGTATGGGGCTACGCCGGGATGCTCTCTCTCGGGCACGGCATTTTTTTCGCCCTGGGCGGCTACGCGATGGGCATGTACCTGATGCGCCAGGCCGCGGGTGACGGTCTGCCTGCGTTTATGTCGTTTCTTTCCTGGAGCGAGCTGCCGTGGTTCTGGTGGGGAACCCAGCATTTTGCCTGGGCGCTGGTGCTAATTGTGCTGGTGCCGGGGCTACTGGCGCTGGTGTTTGGCTGGTTTGCCTTCCGCTCGAAGATCAAAGGGGTCTATTTTTCGATTATGACCCAGGCGCTGACCTATGCCGGGATGCTGCTGTTCTTTCGCAACGAAACCGGCTTTGGCGGCAATAACGGCTTTACCGGCTTCACCACGCTGCTCGGGTTTTCGGTAACGGAAACGACCACCCGTATCGCGCTGTTTCTGGCGACCGTGCTGTTGCTGCTCCTGGCCCTGGGCTGCGGATTTGCGCTGGCGAAGAGCAAGTTTGGCCGCATTCTGACCGCCGTTCGCGACGCCGAGAACCGCCTGACGTTTTGCGGATACGATCCGCGCGGGTTCAAGCTGCTGGTGTGGACGATTTCTGCCGTGCTGTGCGGTCTGGCGGGGGCGCTCTATGTCCCGCAGGTGGGCATTATCAACCCGGGCGAAATGTCGCCGACGAACTCGATAGAGGCCGCCATCTGGGTAGCGCTGGGCGGGCGCGGCACGCTGGTGGGGCCGGTGATTGGCGCGGCGCTGGTGAACGGGGCGAAAAGTTTCTTCACCGTCGCGATGCCGGAATACTGGCAGCTGTTTCTGGGGCTGATTTTTATCGCCGTTACGCTGTTTTTACCGCGCGGCGTCTATGGACTGTTTCGTAAGGGAGAAAAATAATGCAGCCAGCCGAAGGGTTATTCACCCGCCAGCTGCCCGGCGATCGCTACCGGGACCAGACTGATCCTGTACTTCAGCTTGAATCCATTAACGTTAATTTTGATGGATTTCAGGCCCTGACCGATCTCTCGCTGAATATCGGCGTAGGCGAACTGCGCTGCGTGATCGGTCCCAACGGGGCCGGTAAAACCACGCTGATGGACGTCATAACCGGCAAAACGCGGCCAAAGAGCGGCAGGGCGATTTACGATCAGTCCATTGACCTGACCGCGCTGGAGCCTGCGGCCATCGCCCGCCAGGGCATCGGGCGTAAATTCCAGAAGCCCACGGTCTTTGAAGCGCTGACGGTGTGGGAAAACCTTGAGATCGCGATGAAAACGGATAAATCCGTCTGGGCGAGCCTGCGGGCAAAACTCAACGGCGCGCAGCTCGACCGGATCGATGAGATGCTGGTTTTACTTCGGCTGACCGCCGAACGCGACCGCCGCGCCGGGCTGCTTTCCCATGGACAAAAGCAATTTCTGGAGATCGGCATGCTGCTGGTGCAGGACCCGCATCTTCTGCTGCTGGATGAACCCGCAGCCGGGATGACCGACGCGGAAACCGAATACACCGCAGAGCTGTTCAAAACGCTGGCAGGAAAGCATTCCCTGATGGTTGTTGAGCACGATATGGGCTTTGTCGAAACCATCGCCGATCGCGTGACGGTGTTGCATCAGGGGCGCGTGCTGGCGGAAGGTTCACTTCGCGAGGTGCAGGCCAACGAGCAGGTGATTGAGGTCTATCTGGGACGTTAAGGAGAGGGAATGTTACAGGTCAACGAACTGAATCAATATTACGGCGGCAGCCATATTCTGCGCGGCGTGAGCTTTGAGGCCGTCACCGGCGAAGTCACCTGCCTGCTGGGGCGCAACGGCGTAGGGAAAACCACGCTGCTGAAGTGTCTGATGGGGCTGATCCCGGCCAAAACCGGGGAGGTCATCTGGCAGGGAAAAACGATCACCCATAGCAAACCGCACCAGCGGGTGCAGTCTGGCGTGGCGTATGTCCCGCAGGGTCGCGAGATTTTCCCGCGCCTGAGCGTAGAGGAGAATCTCCTGATGGGGCTGTCGCGATTTTCAGCACGCGAGGCGAAGCAGGTGCCGGAGGAGATCTGGCAGCTGTTCCCGGTGCTCAAAGAGATGAAGCATCGTCGCGGGGGGGACCTCTCCGGGGGACAACAGCAGCAGCTGGCGATTGGTCGCGCGCTGGCGAGCCGTCCGCAGCTGCTGATCCTGGATGAACCGACAGAAGGCATACAGCCTTCCGTCATTAAAGAGATCGGCCACGTGATCCGTACTCTGGCACAAAGAGGTGACATGGCGATCCTGCTGGTGGAGCAGTTTTACGACTTTGCCGCCGAGCTGGCCGACAGCTATCTGCTGATGTCGCGCGGCACGATTATTCAGCGCGGGCGGGGTGAAAGCATGGAGCAGGAGGGCGTTCGCGGCCTGGTTGCGATCTGAAATGTTATAATATAACATCCTCATTCTTATAAAACGGAATGAGGATGTTATCTTGGCTGCACATATTGGAAAATTTGCCATGACTCTGGGGGCGCTGCTGGTCAGCGGCCAGCTGTTTGCTCATTCGCACGGCCATCAGATGACCGAAGCGGAACAGAAGGCGGCGAACGGCGTGTTTGAGGATAAGGACGTGAAGGACAGAGCATTGTCTGACTGGGACGGGACCTGGCAGTCGGTCTATCCGTTCCTGCTCGATGGTTCGCTGGATCCGGTCTTTAAGCAGAAAGCGCAGAAGGATAAAAGCAAATCCTTTGATGAGGTCAAAGCCTACTACCGCACGGGTTATGCGACGGACGTGGATGCCATCGGTATCGAAAATAACGTGATGGAATTC
The DNA here is from genome assembly GCF_977039595.1 of Enterobacter sp. Classification (NCBI taxonomy): domain Bacteria; kingdom Pseudomonadati; phylum Pseudomonadota; class Gammaproteobacteria; order Enterobacterales; family Enterobacteriaceae; genus Enterobacter; species Enterobacter sp. Next base: position 27,022 of record NZ_CDRQYH010000038.1, on the reverse strand, counting down.
CATCAGGGCAAAGCGGTCAGCCGCTGTCAGTATGATTACAGCGGCTACAAAATTCTGACCTACGCGTCAGGTAAGAAAGGCGTTCGCTATCTGTTTGAGTGTAAGGACGCCGCTAGCAAGGCGCCGAAGTTCGTGCAGTTCAGCGACCACACCATCGGGCCGAAGGCCTCGTCTCACTTCCACATTTTCATGGGCAATACCTCCCACGAGGCGCTGCTGAAAGAGATGGATAACTGGCCGACCTATTATCCGAATGAGATGTACAAAGAGCAGGTGGTGGAGGAGATGTTGCACCACTGATGCTTTATTGCCGGGTGGCGGCTTCGTCTTACCCGGCCTACATTTGCTACGCCGCTTTGGGTGACTCGCACCATGCCTTCACGCTCATCCCGCGCAGAATCATCAGCCAGGCCATGATGATGGCGACCATCATGATCGCAAACAAGGACCAGTGCGGCAGATTGGTCAGGATAATACCGGTGATCATCGGGTTTGCCGCCGCGCCGAGCCAGCCCAGCGCCTGGGCGGAGAAATAGCTCGCCTTCATTCCCGGTGGGGCAATGTTGTCGATCAGCATGTATTCACCCGGCGCATAGATAATCTCCCCCAGCGTGAAAATGGCGGCAGCGATGCCCCAGTAAACCAGGTTTTCCCCGGAGAGCATAAAGCCGCCCAGCCCCAGGATAAAAAACAGGGTGGCGAGGGTCATCAGCGGGCGAATATTGCTGGCTGAGATCTTGCGGCCCAGCGCATATTGCAGCGTCACCACCACGGCGGCGTTGACGGGCAGCACCACGGCGACCACCTTTTCGGCGAAATCACTGTCCGCATGCGCGGCCAGAACGTATTGCGAAATACAGCTCGCGAACGACCCGCCCACGTACGACGCCAGTAGGCCAGAGAGCGTGTACCAGAACAGCGCGCGGTCTTTCAGCAATACCGATGGCTGCCACGGCGTCTTCTCCTCTGCGGTATCTAACGCCACGCTTTTCTGTACAAAGAAATGGATAAAGCCCAGCGGCAGGGCGGCGCAAAAGGCCGCCAGCCAGAACGGCAGCTGCAGGCTGTACATCACCAGCAGGGTGCCAATCGGCGGGCCGACCGTCCAGCCAATGTTCAGGAAGCTGTAGTTAAGCGAGAAGACCCGCGCCTTCTGGCTGGAAGTGAGCACGTCGGAGAACCAGGCTTTCAGCACCGTCGAAAAGACGGAGTAGGCGCAGTTGATCAGCGCAAAGAACAGCACCACCAGCGTGACGTTATTGACCAGTGGGATCGCCACAAAGCCGGCGATAAACGCCACGATCGCGATCAGCATGTAGCGTTTTTTATCAAACTTATCGGCCAGAATGCCAAATCCCAGGCTGAATACCACGCCAATGGTCAGCGCCACGGTCAGGGCATAACCAATATTCTCAACGCTCATGCTGTAGACGCGCGTGAGATAAATGGTCATGAACGGCAGCGTTGCCCCTCTACCGATGGTTAACAACAATGACGATGCCAGCAGCGCTGCGGTTGAGCGCCTGAGAGATGGTTTCATATTCCTGCCCGACAGTTGCTTATGCTTTTATTAGATGTGTGTTAACAGGATTACCATGACATAAGGGGCTTGTATAGCGCCTGATTTATCCCTAAGTGCTTCAGCTGCCTGCCAGAATTAATGATCTTCTCGCAGCGTGCTTTTTTCTGTTACCTTGAAGTGTTAACAAAATATTAATAATTCAGGGGCAGGGTATGACGCGTAAAGACGGGCTGCTGGCTTTGCTGGTGGTCGTGGTATGGGGGCTTAATTTTGTGGTCATTAAGCTGGGGCTGCACAACATGCCGCCGCTGATGCTGGCCGGTTTACGCTTTATGCTGGTCGCTTTTCCGGCCATCTTCTTTGTGGCGCGTCCAAAGATCCCCTTTAAACTGCTGCTGGGCTACGGTCTGACCATTAGCTTTGGCCAGTTCGCGTTTCTCTTTTGCGCCATCAAGTTCGGTATGCCGGCGGGTCTTGCCTCGCTGGTGCTACAGGCGCAGGCGTTCTTTACCATTATTCTCGGGGCGTTTGTGTTTGGCGAGCGCCTGCAGGGCAAACAGCTGGCGGGGATCACCCTGGCGGTGTTCGGCGTGCTGGTGCTGATCGAGGCCAGCCTGAATGGTCAACACGTGGCGCTGCTCGGGTTTATGCTGACGCTGGCTGCGGGGCTGAGCTGGGCCTGCGGGAATATCTTCAACAAGCTTATCATGCAGCATGAGGCGCGCCCGGCGGTGATGTCGCTGGTGGTCTGGAGTGCGCTGATCCCGGTTATCCCGTTTCTGCTGGCGTCGTGCATTCTGGACGGTCCGGCGGTGATGCTGAACAGCCTTGTCGACATTGATATGACCACGATCCTTTCTCTTGTCTATCTGGCCTTTGTCGCCACCATTGTGGGCTACGGGATCTGGGGATCGCTGCTGGGGCGTTATGAAACCTGGCGCGTCGCGCCGTTATCCCTGCTGGTGCCGGTGGTAGGGCTTGCCAGTGCGGCGATATTGCTGGATGAAACGCTGAGCGCGCTGCAGCTGTTTGGCGCCGTGCTGATCATGGCCGGGCTGTACATTAACGTGTTTGGTCTGCGGGTGCGTCGGACGACGCGGGTAAGCGAAAAGGCATAAAAAAAGCCCCGCGTCTGCGGGGCAAAAACGAATCAGAAGCCGTGCTGATTATAATAAGGCACGCCTAATTCGTCGGATTTGTCGCTACCAGCACCCATGTGGTTGAAATCATAAGGCGACTGGTCATGTGCTGACGGCAAAATCATCGAATCAGGATTATTTTGCTGCGTTGCACGAGGGGTTTGCTCCGCGAAGGTCTGGCTGGAGAACAGCACCAGCAAGGCGAGGGCGGAGGCGATAACTTTCATGATTTCCTCGGTTACGTCTGTTACAGGCGATAATTAACTACAGTGTTTTAACGGATACAGGTATCGGGATTCGCCCGGCACGCTGGTGATTCGGTACTTATGAGGCGGCACGTCAAAATAGTTTTTGAAAGTACGCGTCAGGGTTTGCTGCGATTCAAATCCGTAACGCTCCGCCAGATAAAGGATCGGCTCATTGCTTTCTTTCAGTTTCTGGGCAATCTCCGTCAGCTTGCGGCTGCGAATATATTGACCTAATGAATGGCCGGTCTCTTTTTTGAACATCCGTTGCAGGTGCCATTTGGAGTAACCTGAACGCTCTGACACTTTTTCAAGGGAGAGCGGCGATTCCAGGTTATCTTCGATCCAGTCCAAAATGCTATGAATGGTGATAGCGTCAGTATTGCGTCTGGACATCGTCATACCTCTTTTTTTCTGTTTACGGCAGGATTTTCTTCAGCAAAAGCTCAAGGGTTGCCACTTCATCTGCCGTTAAGTTTTTTGTTAGTTCCTGATGCAGTGTTTGTCCTACTAATTGATGACATTTCTCGCACATGGCCGCGCCATCGCTGGTTAGCTTCACCAGTACGCCGCGTTTGTCATTCGGGTTAGGGCTTCGTTCTATCCATCCTTTGCAGACGAGACGATCGAGCATGCGGGTTAACGCACCCAGATCGACAGAGAGCACCTTTTTGAGCTCAACCGGCGTGATACACACTTCGCAGCGAATGGAACACAGCACTTTGAACTGTGTTGCGGTGATATCCAGCGGTGACAGGTAGTCATTGAGCAGGCGATCTTTTTTCTGATTGACCATATGAATAAGACGACCCAGCGGAACAACGTCGTTAAAGATATCACTGGTGCTTTTCACAATGGTTGCCCTGGCAAGTAGTTAGTCACGGCAGATATTATTGCTCAGGCAAGTATAAGTCAACTGAATGAACCAGCCGATGCCACGAATTGCTAAAACGTTTCATGAACTTTTTTTAAGGTGTTTCAAATCATAGAGATAACTTCCTGTTATCTTTTCAGAAGGAAAATAATCGTTACGTTGCGCCCATGGCTGAATGTCACACTTTCCCCCTATAATTGCTGTGTTAAATATGGATAAGGACGACAACGCACTATGTTGGATTTAATAAAAGCAATCAGCCTTGGGCTGGTGGTCTTGCTGCCGTTGGCTAACCCGTTAACAACGGTAGCGCTGTTCCTCGGGCTGGCAGGGAACATGAACAGCGCCGAGCGCAACCATCAGTCGATGATGGCCTCGGTTTATGTGTTTGCCATCATGATGGTGGCTTACTATGCCGGACAGGTGGTGATGAATACCTTCGGGATTTCCATCCCTGGCCTGCGTATCGCCGGGGGGTTGATTGTGGCCTTCATTGGTTTCCGCATGCTGTTCCCGGCGCAAAAAGCGCATGAGTCGCCGGAAGCGACCAGCAAATCGGAAGAGCTGGAAACCGAACCGAGTGCGAATATCGCCTTTGTGCCGATTGCCATGCCGAGCACGGCGGGGCCGGGTACCATCGCGATGATCATCAGTTCCGCGTCGACGGTGCGCGACAGCGCAACGTTCCCGGACTGGGTGCTGACGGTGGCACCGCCGCTGATTTTTGCGATTATCGGTCTTATCGTGTGGGTGTCGCTGCGCAGCTCCGGCGCTATTATGCGCTGGGTAGGTAAGGGCGGTATCGAGGCAATTTCCCGTCTGATGGGCTTCTTACTGGTCTGTATGGGCGTGCAGTTTATTATTAACGGCGTGCTGGAGATTATTAAGACCTATCATTGATGTGATTGCCGGGTAAGCGCAGCGCTGCCCGGCATAAATAAACCTTACCCGTGCTGCCCCTGTTCCTCCAGCGCCACCGGCCACTTACGGAAGATGAGCACTGACCAGATCAGCGCCACCAGTGCCGGAATGGCACCCAGATAGCCAATCGCCGACATCGACACGTACAGTATGACCTGATTTCCCACCAGCGCACCCGCGCCAATGCCGAGATTGAAAATCCCCGAGAACAGCGACATGGCGACATCCGTTGCATCCGGTGCCAGGGCCAGGACTTTCACCTGCATGCCGAGGCCAATAATCATGATCGCCACGCCCCAGAACAGGCTGAGGATTGCCAGATTGCTTTCGCTGCCCGCGGCAGGCATCAGCAACAGCAGGCAGGCCAGCAGCAGACCAATAGCGCAGCTCACCAGCGTCGAGGCATGCCGGTTACCCAGCTTGCCGAACAGCACGCTGCCAATAATACCCGCGCCGCCGAGGATCAGCAGTAATACGGTGGCAAAGTTGGCGCTAAAGCCCGCCACCACCTGCACAAACGGTTCAATGTAGCTGTACGCCGTGTAGTGTGCCGTCACGACGATGGCGGTCAGCAGGTAGATACTCAGCAGCGCAGGGCGACGCATCAGCAGCGGCAGGCTTTTCAGCGAGCCGGAATGTTCGCTCGGCAGCGCGGGCAGAAGTTTAATCAGACACACCAGCGTCACCAGCGCGCCCATGCCGATAGCGAAGAAGGTGGTACGCCAGCCGAAGTATTGCCCCACGATGCGGCCAATCGGCAGACCCAGCACCATCGCCAGTGCGGTACCGGTGGCAATCAGGCTCAGCGCCTGGGCGCGTTTTCCCGCCGGTGCGAGTCGAATAGCCAGCGAGGCGGTGATCGACCAGAACACCGCATGGGCAAAGGCAATGCCGATGCGGCTAATGACCAGCACCGTAAAACTCCACGCCATAAACGACAGTACGTGGCTTGCAATAAACAAGACAAACAGGCCGATCAACAGCCTGCGTCGCTCCATCTGGCTGGTCAGCAGCATAAACGGCAGGGACATCAGCGCCACTACCCAGGCGTAGATGGTCAACATAATGCCTACCTGAGCCGTTTCCATCTGAAAACTTTCAGCGATGTCAGACAACAGCCCAACCGGAACAAATTCTGTGGTGTTAAAAATAAACGCGGCAATGGCCAGCGTGACCACGCGTAGCCACGCAACCCTGCGGGAAACTGTGTTCGTTGTCATAGGGATGTCGGAGATTCGTTGCTGAAAAGAAGAGGAGACGATCTTAAAACGTTGAACGGCGAAAACTCAACCATTATGTGATGCAGATCTCAATATTTACCTTGTGAAAGCGGTAGCCGGGAACGCTGTTTTCATTGAATATAAAAGAACAACACAATAAAAACAGGCGGTAAGACAATGCAGGAGATTGATTTTTATCTGGTCGATGCGTTCAGCAATATCACGTTCGGCGGCAACCCGGCTGCCGTTTGTCCGCTCAAGGAATGGTTGCCCGATGAGACCTTGCTGAAGATGGCGCAGCAGCATAATCAGTCGGAAACGGCTTTTTTCGTCTGCACTAAAGGGGGCATTGAGCTACGCTGGTTTACCACGCTTACAGAGGTCAATCTCTGCGGCCACGCCACCCTTGCCGCTGCGTACGTTCTGTTTAATGAACTGGATTACCCCGACTCGCGGATCCACTTTGACACCGCCTCTGGTCGCCTGACGGTAACCCGGGAGGGGGAATGGATGACGCTGGACTTCCCGGCATGTCCAACCCATGAAGAGACACCTCCGCCGGAGATGCTCTCGGCGCTGGGTATCAGCCGCTACGTTGAAGCCCGTAAGGGGCGCGCATGGCTGATCGTGCTGGAAAATCGCCAGCAGGTCGAGGCGCTTGCGCCACACTTTTCGGCGATGACGCCGGGCGAGCATAAGGTGAGCGTGACGGCGCGCGGTGAGGGGGAATACGATTTTGTCAGCCGCTTTTTCTCCCCCGGCGTTTCCGTTCCGGAAGACCCGGTCACCGGCTCCGCGCACACGATGCTGGTCCCGTACTGGGGTTAACAGCTGGGGAAAACAGCCATGCTTGCCCGTCAGGTTTCCGCGCGCGGCGGCGACGTGCGCTGTGAGCTGAAAGGCTCGCGCGTGCTGATGAGCGGACAGGCCACGCTTTATCTGAAAGGCACAGTTTTTCTGCGCTAAATACCCATAACAAGAGAGGAAGAGACAATGCAGGAAATTGATTTTTATCTGGTGGATGCCTTCAGCGACAAAACCTTTGGCGGCAACGCGGCAGCGGTATGTCCTCTGGAAGAGTGGCTGCCGGACGAGACGCTGCTCAAAATGGCGCAGCAGCATAACCAGTCTGAAACCGCCTTTTTCGTGCGCACCGACGGCGGGTTTGAGCTGCGCTGGTTCACCACGCTGGATGAAATTAACCTCTGCGGCCATGCCACGCTTGCCGCATCGCACGTTATTTTCGAATACCTCGACTATCCGCACACTGAAATCACCTTCACCACGCGCTTCGTGGGCGAGCTGACCGTCAAACGCAGCGGCGACTGGCTGACGCTGAACTTCCCGGCGTGGTCAACGGAGGTTGTCGAGAACCCACCTGCGCTGCTGTTTAGCGCGCTGGGCATCACTGAGGCAAAAGAGGTGCGCGTCGGACGTGATTACCTGGTGGTGCTGGAGAGCCAGCAGCAGGTGGAAGCGTTAACGCCGGATATTGGGGCGCTGCTTCCGCTGGATAAAATGGTCTGCGTGACGGCGCCGGGAGAAGAATATGACTTCGTCAGCCGCTTCTTCTGCCCGGGCGAAGGGGTGCCGGAAGACCCGGTCACCGGATCTGCCCACAGCATGCTGATCCCTTACTGGAGCGAAAAGCTGGGCAAAACGTCGCTCAATGCCCGCCAGGTGTCACACCGTGGCGGAGATCTGCGCTGCGAGCTGAAGGGCGATCGCGTGCTGATCGGCGGTCAGGCCACCCTGTATCTGAAAGGGCGTGTCTTTTTGCGCTAACAGGGCGGAGCGATAAGTTAATACTATGAAGCACCCTGGCAGGCCTGCGCTATGTTGAAATTTAGCCTCATAAAAAAGCAAGGAGCCTGCCATGTATTCCATTACCTCTGAATCTGCACGTCACCCGGATATTCTTAGCCTGATCGCGGCGCTTGACCGCTATCAGAGCGAACTCTATCCCGCTGAAAGTAATCATCTGCTCGATCTGGCTTCGCTGCCGGAAGCCTCGCTTATCCTGATGGTCATTCGCGACCAGCAGCTTCAGGCCGTTGGCTGCGGCGCAATCGTGCTCAACGGCGACGAAACGGGCGAGATGAAGCGGGTCTATATCGATCCGGCCCATCGCGGGCAGCATCTCGGCGAGACGCTGCTGGCCGCCCTGGAAGATGAGGCCCTGAGCCGTCATTGCCACACGGTACGGCTGGAGACCGGTATTAAACAGCGCGCCGCGGTGCGTCTTTATGAACAGTGCGGATACGATGAACGCCCGGCGTTTGCCCCGTACGTTGACGACCCGCTCAGCCTGTTTATGGAGAAGGCGCTGGTTGAAGACGTTCGTTTAGCAGCGCTATAAAGGCCTCCAGCTGGCGGGTCATCGCCCCGCGTCGCCACACCAGCCAGGTGGTGAGCCAGCGCCAGTTTTCCGCCAGCGGCCAGGCTTCAATCTGATGATGCCCAGGCATACTCTCCAGCATTGAGCGCGGCATCAGCGCGATGCCTGCGCCCGCGATAACGCAGGCGAGCATGCCGTGATAGGACTCCATCTCATGAATGCGGCCGGGCGCGGCGCGGTCAGCATGAAACCAGCTCTCCAGGTGTCGACGGTACGAGCAGTTGGCGCGAAAAGCGTAAACGTCGCTGCCGCTAACCTGCGCGGCGCGTGCGACCTCCTCGTGCCCGGCAGGCGTGACCAGCATCATCTCCTCCCGATAGACCGGCATGCCTTCCAGCTCCGGGTGCGACAGCGGCCCGTCGACGAAGGCGGCGCTGAGGGTTCCCTCCAGTACGCCATCGATCATCGTCCCGGATGGCCCGGTAGAAAGGGCAAACTGGATGCGCGGATAGCGCTGGTTAAACTGCGCCAGCGTTTCAGGAATGCGCACGGCTGCGGTACTTTCCAGCGCGCCGAGGGCAAATAACCCCTGCGGCTCATCTCCCGCTACAACCATGCGCGCTTCATCCACCAGGGCGAGGATTTGCTTGCTGTAGCGCAGGAAGTTATGCCCGGCCGGGGATAAACGCAAACGCTGGTTCTCACGAATAAACAGCTCAACGCCAAGATCGGCTTCCAGCTGGCGAATGCGGGTCGTCAGGTTAGACGGCACGCGATGCACCTTCTGCGCCGCCTGGGTGATACTGCCCGTCAGTGCGACGGCGTTAAACATTTCAAGCTGGGTTAAATCCATAATGTTCTCGTTTCGTGAATAAGGTGGTTAGTATTATTCATTTTTAAGAAATAGCAGAGTGAGCCACAATTAATCAACCGAAACACGTGGAGAACAACATGACTTATTCATCTGCTACACATGCCTTCTCTGTCAGCCCGGCCACGGGTGAAACCCTCTCAACCTGGCCTTGGGCAACGCCGGAACAGGTTGACCGCGCAATTTCTCAGTCCGACGCGGGCTATCGCCAGTGGCGTCGAGAAAGCGTTGCCCACCGTGCGCAAAAGCTGCGCGATCTTGGCGCCGCGCTGCGAAACCGCGCGGAAGAGATGGCGCAGACGATCTCCCGTGAAATGGGCAAACCCATCCTGCAGGCGCGGGCGGAAGTGGCAAAGTCCGCAGGTCTGTGCGACTGGTATGCCGAGCACGGCCCGGCGATGCTGCGTGCGGAGTCTACGCTGGTGGAAAACCAGAACGCGGTCATTGAATACCGTCCTCTGGGGCCGATCCTCGCGGTGATGCCTTGGAACTTCCCGCTCTGGCAGGTGCTGCGCGGCGCGGTGCCAATTCTGCTGGCCGGTAACAGCTATCTGCTCAAACACGCCCCCAACGTGCTCGGCTCTGCGGATCTTATCGCGCAGATCTTTGCGGATGCGGGTTTCCCAGAAGGCGTGTTCGGCTGGGTGAACGCCACCAATGACGGCGTCAGCCAGGCGATTAACGATCGTCGTATTGCGGCGGTGACCGTCACCGGCAGCGTGCGTGCCGGGGCAGCCATTGGTGCTCAGGCGGGGGCCGCGCTGAAAAAATGCGTGCTTGAGCTGGGTGGCTCAGACCCGTTCATCGTCCTCAACGATGCCGACCTGGATCTTGCCGTGAAGGCGGCGGTGGCGGGTCGCTATCAGAATACCGGGCAGGTGTGCGCGGCGGCCAAACGCTTTATTGTGGAAGAGGGTATTGCGAAGAACTTTACACAGCGCTTTGTCGATGCAGTTGCTGCGTTAAAGATGGGCGCGCCGGAAGAAGAAGAGAACTACCTGGGCCCGATGGCGCGGTTTGACCTGCGCGATGAACTGCATCAGCAGGTGCAGGCCACGCTTGCAGAAGGGGCAACGCTGCTGCTGGGCGGAGAGAAGATCGGCGGTGAGGGGAACTATTACGCGCCAACCGTGCTGGCGAACGTTACCCCGTCGATGACGGCGTTCCGTCAGGAGCTGTTTGGTCCGGTCGCGGCCATTACGGTCGCGAAAGACGCGGATCACGCTCTGACGCTTGCCAACGACAGCGACTTTGGCCTGTCTGCGACGGTCTTCACCGCTGACGCAGAGCTTGCGGATAAATTCTCGCGCGAGCTGGAGTGCGGCGGCGTGTTTATCAACGGCTATAGCGCCAGCGATGCGCGCGTGGCCTTCGGTGGCGTGAAGAAAAGCGGCTTTGGACGCGAGCTTTCCCACTTTGGGTTGCACGAGTTCTGTAACGCGCAGACGGTATGGAAGGATCGCGTGTAATCCTTAATTTCGGCCCTCATCGCGAGGGCCGTTGTCATTTATCTGCAATGGTTCTGTCATTTTCATTTCGTAGACTCCATCGCGTCTAACGCCTTGTAAATGAAGCTAATTATGAACCTAACGCAAATTTTTCGCCGTATTGCGCAGCGTCTCACTCCCCGTCACTTTGGCCTGTTGACAGGGATCTTTTGCATTATTGGCCTTTTCTCCGCGCTGCAGCTCTCCTCGTCATTTCTGCTTAACGCCTCCCTGAACGACGCCCAGCGCAACGAGCAGCAAAACCTTCTGGCATGGCAGCAGCAGAGCAAGCTGGATCAGGCCCGTGTTTCCCTGCTGGCGGCAAGCGACCTGCTTAACCGGTCCGGCGTCTGGTTTATGCAGGATAAAGAGACCGGATCCGACGGGAGCTGGCATAGCCTGATGGATGATGCGCAAAAGGCGCTGAAGATTTCTCAGCAGGCATGGAAGGCCTGGCTGGCGCTGAATCCGCCGAAAGACGACGCGCTGGTGAACAGCTATCAACTTTTCTACGACGCGATCGAAGAGCAGGCTGAAGGTCTGGTCAAAACCAACACCATCGACGCTTTTTTTGCCGTCCCGGCGCAGGCGTTTCAGACGGATTTTAACGACAACTATGCGCGCTATCAGCAGGCAAGCGAGAAGCAGGCCATGCAGGGGCGCCAGAGCCTCATGGCGCAGCTCTCCGGCCTGCAAACGTTGTTCCTGTTTGCGCCTGTGCTGTTACTCGCCATCGCGGTGACCGTGTGGTTCGGCATGGCGAGATGGGTGATTACGCCGCTTCGTCGACTCATCGCGCATATCAACCGGCTGGCAGCAGGGGATCTCTCCGGCACGCCGCCGAACGTCATGCGCTTCAACCGGGAGATAGGGCAGCTCAGCGACAGTATCGCCACGATGCAGCACGGCCTGCAGCAGCTGGTGACGCAGGTCAGCCATGCCACCGCCACGATGGTGGAAAACATCGGCTCCCTCGCGGAGGGTAACCAGAAACTGTATCAGCAGTCAGCGCGTCAGGCGAAAGAGCTTGAGGATGTGACGGCGCATATCGCGTCGCTGGAAAGCCATGTGGAAGGGAATACCGGCTATGCCAGGCTCGCCAGCTCGCGGGCCGATGAGGCGCGCCAGGCCGCCGTGGGCGGCGACCAGATGATGTTAACCGTAAACGCGTCCATGCAGGCGATCGTCGACCGATCGTCTGAGATGCGTGGGATCGTGGCGATGATCGACAGCGTGGCGTTTCAGACCAACATCCTGGCGCTCAATGCCGCCATCGAAGCTGCCCATGCAGGAAACCAGGGGCGCGGGTTTGCCGTCGTCGCCCGGGAGGTCGGTCTTTTGGCCAGAAAGAGCAGCCACTCGACGCAGACCATACAGGAGCTGATCAACCGCTCGCTGCAGGGCATTGAAGACGGTTCCCGCGCCGTCACCCTGATGGAAGAGAATCTCCAGCAGGTCACCGGGCTGGTGGGCAATCTAAGCAGTTTGCTTAATGAGATCTCCACCGCCACGCTCAGTCAGGGAGAGAGTATTCACCAGATGACGCGTCAGCTTCAGGCGCTGAATCAGGTCTCCCGTCAGACGGACCTGCTGGTCTCTGACGCCTCGGATGCCTCAGAGCGGCTGCAAAAGCAATCCGATCTTTTATTGCAGGCCGTTTCGCGTTTTCGTCTTAGCGCCTGACGTAATACATAAGCCTCTGTTATACTCGCAGCCCGTTTTAGCCTGAGGGCAAGGAGCAAAGTGTGGCTGCGGTCATCCATAATGAGATGTTGGACGAGATTCTGGCGCAGGTTCGTCCGTTAATTGGAAAGGGGAAGGTTGCCGACTATATTCCGGCCCTTGCCTCGGTAAGCGGGAATAAGCTGGGCATCGCTATCTGTACTATCGACGGACAGCGATTCCAGGCAGGCGATGCCACTGAACGTTTTTCCATTCAGTCCATTTCGAAAGTGCTGAGTCTGGTTGCAGCGATGCGCCAGTACGAAGAAGAAGAGATTTGGCAGCGCGTGGGTAAAGATCCTTCCGGCCAGCCTTTTAACTCGCTGCTTCAGCTCGAAATAGAACAGGGGAAACCGCGAAACCCCTTCATCAACGCCGGGGCGCTGGTGGTCTGCGATATGCTGCAAAGCCGCCTCAGCGCTCCGCGCCAGCGAATGCTTGAGATTGTTCGTCAGCTCTCGGGCGTTGACGATATTGCCTATGATGCGCTGGTAGCGCGCTCGGAGTTTGAACACTCCGCCCGTAACGCGGCTATCGCGTGGCTGATGAAATCCTTCGGTAATTTCCACAACGACGTGGCGACCGTCCTGCAAAACTACTTCCATTACTGCGCACTGAAAATGAGCTGCGTTGAGCTGGCTCAGACGTTCCTGTTCCTTGCGCATCAGGGTCATGCGCCGCATCTCGATCAGGAAGTGGTTTCTCCTCTGCAGGCTCGCCAGGTTAACGCGCTGATGGCCACCAGCGGGATGTATCAAAACGCCGGTGAGTTTGCCTGGCGCGTTGGATTGCCAGCTAAATCGGGCGTTGGCGGCGGAGTCGTGGCGATTGTGCCGCACGAAATGGCGATTGCAGTCTGGAGCCCGGAACTGGATGAAACGGGAAATTCGCTTGCCGGTGTCGCGGTTCTGGAGAAACTGACCCAGCGTCTGGGACGTTCCGTATACTGATGTCCGATCTTAATCCTCTTTTTTCCCGCCTGGCGCGATCGACATTTCGCTCGCGCTTTCGCTTAGGCGATAAGGAACGACAGTACTGCTGGAACAAAGGCCCCGAAACCATTGACCAGCATGCCGCGGATTTTGTCGAAAAGCGCCTTGCGCCTGCACACCCTGCAAACGACGGCAAGCAGACGCCCATGCGCGGACACCCGGTGTTTATCGCCCAGCATGCCACGGCCACCTGTTGTCGGGGCTGTCTGGCAAAATGGCATAACATTCCACAGGGTGTAACGCTCACTGCGCAGCAGCAAAATTATATTGTCGGCGTTATTCATCACTGGCTGGTGTTGCAAATGAACGCCTAAATTTGACGAGTTATGCTCCTGTGTTATTTGTGTTATAGATGCATCCTAAGTTAGTCCCAATCGTGCTGACGACCGCAATAATTGCCATAAGCTTTCATATGGAATGATATTTAATGCGTTCTGCTCTTACTGCCTTCAGGCCGTTCCAGGTTGACACGCCGCTGCGAAATGCATCGACGATCTTTATCCTCACCACCTTATTCTATTTTGTGGGCGCGGAGTTACGGCTCGTTGAGGCCCTCTCTCTGTTCTGGCCGCTGAATGGCGTCATGGCAGGGATCTTCGCCCGCTATGTTTACCTGAATCGCCTGCATTACTATGCGGTATGTTATGTCGCGATGCTGTTGTACGACGCGGTGACAACTAACTGGGGTATCGCTTCACTGGTGATCAACCTGTCTAACATAATCTTTATCGTTGTCGTCGCCGTGCTGATTCAGCGCGACAAGCGGCTAATGAAGAAAACCCCCGATCCGCTTAACGCATTACGCCTGTTTAACTACTGTCTGATTGCCGCGCTGCTTTGTGCCTTGCTCGGCGCGGTGGGGTCGGTTGGGATTGACAGTCACACCTTCTGGCCGCTGTTTGCCGACTGGTTTAGCGAGCAGTTCTCAACCGGCGTGCTTGTTGTGCCTTGTATGCTCACGTTACGTATGCCCGGGCGTGAACTCAGGTTACGTCTGGAGCAGTTGCTGCCTGTGATGGCGCTGATTGTCTCGTTGGTCGCTTCGGTGGTGATTGGCGGAGCGGGGAGCCTTTCGTTTCCTCTGCCTGCGCTTATCTGGTGTGCGGTTCGTTACTCCTTGCCTGCGACCTGTCTGCTGACGTTTATCACGGGCGCCACTGAAATTATTCTGGTCGCCAATTCGATTATTAACATTGCCGTGGCGACGCCGTTTACGACCCCAATGATGTTTTCAGCCCGGCTGGGGATCGCCACGATGGCGATCTGTCCGGTGATGGTCTCCGTCAGCATGGCGGCGATTAACTCCCTGATCCGTCAGGTTTCGCTGAGGGCGGATTATGACTTTTTAACGCACGTCTATTCGCGTTCCGGGCTTTATGAGGCGTTAAAGCAGGAAGAAATCTACCGGCATACACGTTTTCTGACCGTCATGCTGTTGGATATTGATTATTTCAAAAGCATTAATGATAACTACGGCCACGAGTGCGGAGACCGCGTGCTGGCGTCGTTTGCCCGACAGGTTCAGCAGGTTGTCGGTGAAGACGGCATGGTGGCGCGCATGGGCGGGGAAGAGTTCGCGGTGGTAGTTAATTCAGGCGACGCGCAGCACGGTTTTGAACTGGCTGAACGTATCCGGTCCACCGTGGCCAGCCATCCTTTTACATGGCGTCACCAGACCCTCTATCTGACGGTCAGTATTGGCCTCGGAAGTGGAAAGGCAGAGTCATGGCAGTTGACCGAGGTCTTCAACAAGCTCATGGCCGAGGCGGACGATCATCTCTATCGTTCAAAAAAAGCGGGTCGAAACCGTACCAGCGCCCGGGTGGCGGACGAGCAAATTGCTACGCCCTCCGGGAGTGAAACCTAGCTGCGTTAATCGTCATAAGGCATTGACGTGAATAGTAAGCGGCTTAACAGGACGTCAGAACACTGACAATGTCTCTGTTTAAGCTACGCTTTTAGTAACGCTTTACGTCAGGAGACATTATGAAAGCACCTGCAACCCCTGAAAATGAAACGGAACGTCTCAACTCGCTGCGCGAGTCTGGTTTGCTTGAGATTGACAGTTCCCCGGCGTTTGACCGCTTAACGCGTCTGGCAAAACGCTTTTTCCAGGTGCCGCTGGCGATGGTCAATCTTATCGATGAGCATTCGCTGATCGTCAAGTCGGCTGATGGTCAGGCACCGAGCGCCGTTCCGCGTAACATCTCATTCTGTGGACATACGATCCTCACCGAAGCGCCGCTGGTGGTGGGGGACATGCTTCAGGACGATCGCTTTGCGGATAATCCGCTG
This sequence comes from Enterobacter sp., assembly GCF_977039595.1. Lineage (NCBI taxonomy): Bacteria > Pseudomonadati > Pseudomonadota > Gammaproteobacteria > Enterobacterales > Enterobacteriaceae > Enterobacter > Enterobacter sp. The sequence continues at coordinate 11,396 of NZ_CDRQYH010000038.1, read as the reverse complement.
GTGGCCGGTGAGCCGCGCGTGCGGTTTTACGCGGGCTTCCCGCTGCGCCTGCGTGACGGCGCGAGCGTGGGCTCGCTGTGCCTGATTGATTACGCTCCCCGTGAGTTTTCAGCGTCCGACCTCGCCGTGCTGGGGGACCTGGGCGCGCTGGCGGAAGATGAATTTGCTGCCATCAGTGCGGCGACCACGGATGAATTAACCGGGTTATTCAATCGTCGGGGCTTTAATCAGCTTGTACGTTTCACGCTTTCCGTTGCCCGGCGCCGGGCTGAGCCGCTGACGCTTGGCTGGCTGGATTTGGATCGTTTTAAGGAAATTAACGATCGCTACGGCCATGAAGAGGGAGATAAGGCGCTGAAAGCCATGGCGCAACTGATGCGTAGCTCATTCCGTGAAGCAGATCTGCTGGTGCGTTTTGGCGGGGATGAGTTCGCCGTGCTGTTTGCGGATACGGATGAGCAGGGGGCCTGGATTGCCATGCAGTATCTCGCCGAGCAGGTAGAAAGTTATAACGCCCGTAAGCTGCATCCCTGGTCGCTTCATTTCTCATGGGGGCTTAGCGAATTCGATCATAACGGCAACGATCTGCAGCAGTGGTTAAAAGATGCCGATGAAAAGATGTATGCCATGAAACAGCAGCGCCAGCGCGCCCGGTGACATAACAAAAGCCTATGTTCGATCCGTTTGCGTTAAGAAGATGTTAAATGCACAGTGATGGTATTCAACGTAAGGAAAAACAATGAATACCTCACTGCAAATCAAAAACTTCACCCGAGACGAAATTCTTACCCATATTGATGCGCTGGCCGGGATCCTCGAAAACTGCGTAAACGGCGGGGCATCCGTCAGCTTTATGCTCCCTTATAGCCTGGATAAGGCCCGTATTTTCTGGCGCGGTATTGCCGAAAGCGTAGCGCGAGGCGAGCGGCTGGTGCTTGTCTGCGTCGATGCGCAGGACGGCGTCATCGGAACGGTGCAGCTGATCACAGACCAGCCGGAAAACCAGCCGCATCGGGCCGATGTGGCAAAGCTGCTGGTTCATGAGAAAGCGCGCCGGAAAGGGGCCGCGATGGCATTGATGGAAGCGCTGGAGGCTGAGGCCCGGGCCAGAGATATTTCGGTTCTGGTGCTTGATACCTCCACCGGTAGCGGGGCCGAGACCTTCTACCAGCGTGCCGGCTGGCAAAAGGTTGGTGAGATCCCGCGCTACGCGCTGATGCCGGACGGTGCCATGACGGCCACGTCCGTGTTTTATAAGTTCCTGTAAATATTCTGCACAACTACGCGACGTATTGATCAAAACAGGGTTTCTGGTCGTTAAGTTTTGATAAGTTATCGTACCAATCTTATCAGGCTGTATGACTAATCATAAAAGGAACCCCTTGTGAACACGCTCAACCGTCGTGATTTTCCCGGTGCTCAATACCCAGAACGCATCATTCAGTTTGGTGAAGGCAACTTCCTGCGTGCGTTTGTCGACTGGCAAATCGACCTGCTAAATGAACATACCGATCTTAATGCCGGCATGGTTATCGTCCGTCCTATTCAGAGCGATTTTCCACCGTCGCTGAGCACTCAGGATGGTCTCTATACCACTATCGTTCGTGGCCTGAACGGGCAGGGGGAAGCGGTGAGCGAGAGCCGTCTTATCCGCTCCGTTAACCGTGAAATCAGCGTCTACGACGACTATGACGCGTTTCTGAAACTGGCTCGCAATCCGGATATGCGGTTTGTTTTCTCGAATACCACCGAAGCGGGTATAAGCTACCACGCAGGTGACAAATTCGACGATGCCCCTGCAGTGAGCTATCCGGCGAAGCTGACGCGACTGCTGTTTGAGCGCTTCAGCCACTTTAACGGTGCGCCGGATAAAGGCTGGATTATCATTCCGTGCGAACTGATTGACTACAACGGAGACGCCTTACGTGAACTCGTTCTGCGCTATGCGCAGGAATGGGCGCTGCCTGCGGCCTTTTTCCGGTGGCTAAACGACGCCAACTGCTTCTGCTCGACGCTGGTAGACCGTATCGTGACCGGTTACCCGCGCGATGAAGCGGCTGCGCTTGAAGCTGAGCTTGGTTATCACGATGGGTTCCTGGACACGGCTGAACATTTCTATCTGTTCGTTATCCAGGGGCCCGCATCCCTTGCGCACGAACTTCGTCTGGATAAGTACCCGTTAAACGTGCTGATTGTCGATGACATCAGGCCTTACAAAGAGCGCAAAGTCGCCATCCTGAACGGCGCGCACACGGCGCTGGTGCTGGTCGCCTTCCAGGCCGGGCTGGATACGGTAGGCGAGGCGATGAATGATGCCGAGGTCTGCGCGTTCGTCGAAAAAGCGATTTATCAGGAAATCATTCCGGTCCTCGATTTGCCGCGTGAAGAACTGGAATCTTTCGCCATTGCGGTAACTGGGCGTTTTCGCAACCCCTACATACGACACCAGCTGCTCTCCATCGCGCTTAACGGCATGACCAAATACCGCACCCGCATCCTGCCGCAGCTGCTGGCAGGGCAGAAGGCGACGGGGCAATTACCAGCACGCCTGACGTTTGCTCTGGCCGCATTGATCGCGTTTTATCGCGCGGAGCGTAATGGCGAGAGCTATCCGGTGCAGGATGATGCATGCTGGCTGGAACGTTATCAGCAGCTGTGGGCGCAGCACCGCGATCGGCAGCTGAGCACCCGTGAACTGGTGCAGTCAGTGCTCAGCGTGAGTGAGCACTGGGAACAGGATCTGACGCAGGTGAACGGTCTTGTCGACCAGGTGACGCTGGATCTGGATGCCATTCTGCTTAAGGGCATGCGCGCCGCGGTTAAACCGCTTTGCTAATGCGTTCACCCGGCTTCGGCCGGGTTTGAACAGGTCCTATTTAGTTACAACATACTATGTGCTTTGTTTTTAAAAAATCACATGCAGCACCGTGCGGTTTTCGCTACTCAGGGGAGAAAATGCAATGTTCCGTTAACATGCTTGCAACGGTGACGGGGATCACGTTTAATAGCCTCGCTCTTTTCTTTCCTGAAACTCACTATGATCGTTCGTCCTAAACAGCACTGGCTACAACTGATTTTTGTCTGGCACGGTTCGGTACTTCCCAAGATCTATACCCGATTGCTGCTCAACTTTCTGCTTTCTATCGCCGTTATCCTTATGCTGCCGTGGTATACCTCGCTGGGGATCAAATTTACAGTGGCGCCATTTAGCATTCTCGGCGTGGCGATCGCTATCTTTCTGGGTTTCAGAAACAACGCCTGTTATTCACGCTACGTCGAGGCGAGGCTGCTCTGGGGGCAGCTGATGATAGCGGCACGCTCGCTGTTTCGCGAGGTAAAAAACACCTTGCCTGACGATAAGCACCTTGGCGAATTTGTCCGCCTGCAGATTGCTTTTGCCAACTGCCTGCGCATGACCCTGCGCCGGGAGCTGAATGCCGAGCAACTCTCTCGCTATCTTGCTGCGGATGATTTACGTCACGTGATGAGCGCCAACTCACCGGCGAACCGTATTTTACTGATCATGGGGGAGTGGCTGGCCGTGCGGCGGCGAAACGGGCAACTCTCAGACATTCTGTTCCATAGCCTGAACAATCGTCTGAACGACATGTCTATCGTCCTTTCCGGCTGCGAGCGCATTGCAACCACGCCGGTGCCGTTTGCCTATACGCTGATTTTGCACCGCACTGTGTATCTGTTCTGCATCATGCTGCCGTTCGCGCTGGTTGTGGACCTGCACTACATGACGCCCTTCGTTTCGGCGCTGATCTCCTACACCTTTATCTCGCTGGACACCCTTGCGGAAGAGCTGGAAGATCCGTTTGGCACCGAAGATAACGACCTGCCGCTGGACGCCATCTGCAATATGATGGAACGCGATCTGCTGCAGATGAACGATGAAGAGAACATCCCGGAAAGGCTGATGCCGGATAAACATTATCAGCTGACCTGACGGGCGTTCCACTCTTCGCGGGTGATTTCCCACAGCTCGGAGTCCAGCATCCCGCTGACGTAGGCTTTCTTTTCCGTCCTGATAAGCCGCATGCCGCTACTGTCTGAAATACGCCGGGAGCGGCTGTTGGCGGCGGCTTTCGGCGCGCGCAATACGGGTTTGTTTAGCGTATTGAACCAGTAATCCGTCGCGGCAATACTGGCTTCGCGCATATATCCGTGCCCCTGAAATTCCGGCGCGAGCCAGAACCCGCGGTTGTTGTCCTCGACGTCGTACAGGCAAATAATGCCCATCAATTCATCCGGCACATCGCGTCGCCGGATGCTCCAGAACCAGGCAATCCCTTTTGCCATATCCGGCAGCGCCACGTTGTTGACATAGTTTTCCGCGCCGTTATCCGGGTAGGGCCAGGGCACGGAGGAGACCATATAACGGACAATCTCCCAGCGCGGATACAGCTTTTGTATCTGGACGGCATCTTCCGCTACCAGCGGTTTCAGCTGTAAGCGTTCTGTCGTGAGCGTCGGTATCGTCATGCGCGGATCTCCCTATTTAGGCGTTATGCTTTTGTTTGCGTTCTGGTATTTTCATCTTAATAGCACTCTATCTCAGCTATCTCACCTTTCCATCCTACTATCATTTGCAGAGGTCACTATGGCATTGAGGCGAGCCAACCCGCAGGAAGCCGAAACACTCTGGAACATTCGCAACCAGGCGATTCGTCACGGCTGTAAAACCAGTTACGACGCCGAGGTCATTGCGCGCTGGACGCCGGATCTCATGCCCGAACGCTATCGGCAGATGGTCATTGAATACCCTTTTTACGTGGTGGAAGATGAAAAGGGCGACGTTGCGGCGACCGGCTATCTGGATCTGGATACCCATTGTCTGGAGGCGATATTCACCTTGCCCGCGGCATTCGGTAAAGGCATGGCGACCCGGATTATCGAGGCGCTCAAAAATGAAGCCCGTAGCCGGGGGATAACCCGTCTGAGGCTGGATGCAACCCCTAACGCCCAGTCGTTTTATCAGAAATTGGGGTTTGTCACGCTGCGCGAAAACTCTCATCATTCGCGTATGGCGGGGGCTGATTTACGCTGTTTTGAAATGGCGATCGACTTGTAATGTGAGGAACACATGGCCGTCACGGTAAGACCTCTATGCGAAAACGATTATTCCCAATGGCGACCGCTGTGGGATGGCTATACCCATTTTTATGATTGCTACCTCGAGGAATCCGTCACCGCAGCGACGTGGGAAAGGACGCTTTCAGCGCATTCACCGATGTTCTGCCGGGTGGTCGAGAAGGACCAAAAGGTCATCGGTTTCGCGATGTGCATTCTGCATGAAGGAACCTGGTCTACCGCGCCCATCTGCTACCTGGAAGATCTGTTTGTTGATGCCGATGAACGCGGGGCGGGAGCAGGTAAAGCGCTCATTGACGCCCTGATTAAGGAAGGCAAGCGCGAAGGGTGGTCAAAACTGTACTGGGTCACCCGGGAGAATAACCCGGCGCGTAAACTCTATGACAAATACGGTGAGGCTGACGATTACGTCCGCTATCGCCTCTCCCTTTAAGGCGACAACGCCTGTGTTTGTATCACACTGTATCAAGGTCCCGGATACATACACAGGCTTGCAATAAACCCGCTTTCGCACATATCCGCTATACACTGCAGTGTTGTTATATCCCCGTGAATTGTAATCAACCGGAGATACCAACATGTTTAGCAAACTCGCGTACTCGACCCTTGCACTGACCATTTCTCTTGGCACCGTGATGTCCTGTCAGGCTGAAGTCACCGGCACGAATATCGCGGCCGCCTTTGATCATCCGCAGCAAATTAACGCCGGCGATCTGAACGTCGGTTATGTCGACCTCGGCCCGAAAGACGGTCAGCCGGTTATTTTACTGCACGGCTGGCCCTATGATATTCACAGCTACGCCGAGGTTGCACCCGCACTGGCGGCAAAAGGCTATCGGGTGATTGTGCCTTCTCTGCGCGGCTACGGCACCACGCGCTTCCTGTCAGCCAAAACGCCGCGCAACGGCCAGCCTTCAGCCATGGCAAAAGATATTGTGAACCTGATGGACGCCCTGAATATTAAGCAGGCGGTATTTGCAGGATATGACTGGGGTGCCCGAACGGCAGATATCGTTGCGGCGCTGTGGCCCGAGCGCGTTAAGTCACTTGTTTCAGTGAGCGGGTATCTCATCAGCAGCCAGCAGATTGGCAAGCAGCCGTTGCCGCCAAAAGTGGAGCAGCAGTGGTGGTATCAGTTCTACTTCGCCACCGCGCGCGGTGCTGAAGGCTATGCGAAAAACACGCATGACTTCGCCCGTTTAATCTGGTCTCAGGCATCGCCTGACTGGAAATTTAGCGATGCTGTCTTTAACGCCAGCGCCAAATCCCTCGACAATCCGGACCACGTCGCCGTGACGCTCAGCAACTATCGCTGGCGCTTAGGGCTGGAAAAAGGTGAGCGCAAATACGACAGCTACGAGCAGAAACTGGCCACGCTGCCGAATATCACCGTTCCAACGATCACCATCGAAGGTGGGAACAACGGCGCGCCGCATCCTGCACCGCAGGCCTATGCGGGTAAATTTACCGGTAAGTACGAGCACCGCACTTTTGGGGCCACCGTAGGGCACAACCCGCCTCAGGAAGATCCGCAGGATTTTGTTAAGGCCGTTGTTGACGCTGACAAACTCTGAAATGTGCTATTTTCAGTACGTTACCCTTCGGTCTGGAGATTTCGGTGGAGCATATTGATCATATCCTTGTCGTCGATGACGACAGGGATATTCGTGAACTGATTGTCGATTACCTTGCTAAGTCTGGTTATCGCGCGACGGGCGCGGCCAACGGCAAAGAGATGCGCATCGTGCTGGATAAACAGCATATCGACCTGGTTGTGCTGGATGTCATGATGCCCGGCGATGACGGCCTTACGCTGTGTCGAGAGCTGCGCGTCGGGAAACATAAAGATCTCCCCATCCTGATGCTGACGGCGCGCAACGAGGAGACGGACAGGATCCTGGGTCTGGAGATGGGCGCGGATGACTACGTGGTGAAACCATTTGTCGCCCGCGAGCTGCTGGCGCGTATCAAAGCGATTTTACGGCGTTTTCGCACGATGCCGCCCAATCTACAGGTGACGGAAGCAGGGCGGCTAGTGATGTTTGGTGAATGGCAGCTCGATACCGTCGCTCGCCACTTAATCGATCCGGAAGGGGTAATTGTGGCGCTCAGCGGCGCGGAGTATCGGCTGCTGCGCGTTTTCCTTGACCATCCGCAGCGCGTGCTGACCCGTGACCAGCTGCTCAACCTGACGCAGGGGCGAGACGCCGAGCTGTTTGAACGCTCAATTGACCTGCTGGTTAGCCGGGTTCGCCAGCGTCTCAACGAAGATGCCCGCATGCCCGTTTATATCAAAACCGTGCGCAGCGAAGGCTACGTTTTTACGATGCCAGTGACCATCAAAGAGGTTAACTAATGAGGCTCTGGCCACGCTCGCTGCTGGCCCGTTTGCTGCTCGTCGTGCTGGCCGGTCTGCTGCTGGCTAACGCCCTGAGCCTGACGCTGGTCATGGTTGAACGCATGCACAGCGCCCGCACGGTGATGCTCGGTAATCTGGAAAACGATGTCGCAACCAGCGTCGCCATATTAGACCGCTTACCGGCGAGCGAACGTGCCGCCTGGCTGCCGCGGCTTGAACGGGGTAACTATCGTTATATTTTGGGCACAGGGGAACCTGGCGCAGCGCCGACGGATAAGCGTTCGCAAGATGCTATCCGAACCTTAAAAGCGACGCTTGCCGCGCATTACCCGCTTAGCTTTACCGCGGTTCCCGGCGCCATTTCGCATATTCAGGCCCATCTTACGTTACGCGATGGCGCACCGTTGACCATTGACCTGATCCCGCGCATGCCGCCCGTCGCCAGCTGGCTACCGGTCGTTCTCATCCTGCAGCTGCTGGTTCTGGCTGTCTGCTCCTGGATAGCCGTGCGGCAGGTCGTGCGGCCTTTTTCACACTTTACCCGCGCGGTGGATGCGCTGGATCCGGCGGCCAGCACGCCAATGACGGAAAAAGGGCCGCTTGAGGTGCAGCGGGCAGCGCATGCCTTCAACGCCATGCAGGCGCGCATTCAGTCTTATCTCCGGGAACGCGCGCAGATCCTGGCCTCGATTTCTCACGATCTCCAGACGCCCATTACCCGCATGAAGCTCCGCGTCGAAATAGCCGGAGAGCCTGAACTTCGCGACAAGCTCCTGAACGATCTTGATAACATGTCTCGTCTGGTGCGGGAGGGCATTGCGTATGCCCGGTCATCGGAATCACTGGAGGAGACGTCGCTTGAGCTGGAGCTGAACGCCTGGATCAACAGCATCGCCTGCGATTACCAGGACATTGGTAAAAACGTGCACTTTCAGGCAGGCGAAGCCCGCTTGCCCATCGTCACGCGGCCGCAGGCGCTTCGCCGGGTGATGACCAATCTGCTGGATAACGCCCTCAAATTCGGCGAGCATGCTGCGATTTCAGTAGACGACTCGTCGGACAGCGAGGTCATTATTCACATTGTGGACGACGGACCGGGGGTCCCCGAAGCCGAGCTTGAGGCAGTTTTACAGCCGTTTTATCGGGTTGAAACCTCGCGCAACCGCGAGACTGGCGGGACAGGACTCGGACTGGCGATCGCCGCGCAGCTCACCGCTCAGCTGGAAGGAAAGCTCAGGCTGGCGAACCGTAACGGGGGCGGGCTGGACGTCTCCATTACGCTACCGCGCCGTGAGTAAAATTGTACGGCTTTGTATCTCCCTACCTGGGCGATACAGAGCCAGACAAAACCCTCGCATTTACACATATCCTGAACACATCCGCACGCTGAAATAGCCTCACTGCAGCGTCGCAGGACTTGTATTGTGAGGTTTCTATGTTTCTGGTAATCGCTTTTCTGGGTGGGATGATAAGCCTGCTCAGCCCATGTACGCTCCCGGTTATTCCACTTTTGTTCGCCGGTTTCCAGGGCCAGCGTCGGCATATTCTGGCCCTGCTTGCTGGGATGATCGTGATGTTTACCCTGGTGGCGATGGCCGTCACCGTCGCCAGCGAGTGGATCGCAGAGGCAACTATTGTCGGGCGCTGGATCGCGCTCGTCATTCTGGCCACTGCCGCGCTAGCCTTAATTTTTCCGTCTTTCGCCCAGCGTATTGCGGGACCGGCCGTCAGCGCGGGTAATGTTCTCAACACCCGAAGCGGGCAAACGCGCGGAATGGCATCGGCTTTTCTGGCCGGGCTTGCTGTAGGACTGCTCTGGTCTCCCTGCGCCGGTCCCATTCTGGGTGCGATTTTCGGCATTAACATTGCGGGGCATTCCGCTATTACCACCGGCGCTCTGCTGGCCGCCTATGGCAGCGGATGCGCAATGATGCTGGGATTACTCGTCATTGGAGGCCGCACGCTGATGGCACCTTTAAGGGCAAAATCGGCGCTAATGGAAAAGCTGCGACAGGGTGCAGGCGTTGTGATGTTAGCGACCGTCGCATTTAACGCGACGGGGATGACTTCGCTGCTTAAAGGGGCAAACGGCGTCTCGGACCGTCTTGAAACCGCGCTGTTAAATCTGACGAAACCCACAGCCACGCCGGTGAAGCTTGAGCCGATAGTGATTACAGAGCCCAGCAGTCAGCTGCCTTCGCTCAGCGGTGGAACAGGGTGGGTGAACGGTGACCCTGTCACGTCTGAATCGTTACGCGGGAAGGTTGTACTTATTGATTTCTGGACGTGGGACTGCATTAATTGCCAGCATACGCTCCCCCATGTGCGGGAGTGGGCCACTAAGTACCAACCGCAGGGTCTGGTGGTGATCGGAGTTCACACCCCGGAATACCCCTGGGAAAAACCGCTTTCGTCGGTTAAAAATGCGGTGAATAAATGGCAACTGCCGTATCGGGTGGTCACGGATAACAACTATAAAATCTGGAATGCTTTCGGCAACCAGTACTGGCCAGCGCATTACTTTTTTGATGCCAAAGGGCAGCTGCGCTATACCGCCTTTGGCGAGGGTGACTATGAGCAACAGGAAAAGGTTATCCAGCAGTTGCTCAAAGAAGCTCGGTCATAGCCCGTTCAGGGCTGGCGTTGAGCCACGATAAACAACCGGGGGAAAGCCAGCAGTATCTGCCCGTTTTCCTGAAGCGGATACTGCTCTTCCAGCAGTTCATGGTAGCGTTTCAGGAAACGTTTCTGCTCGCTTTCATTCAGTTCCTGGAGCCAGGGCCGCAGGCCGGTGGCGCTTACCCAGTCAATAATGGCCTGATGAGAGCTCATTTTGTGATAATAGGTCGTCCGCCAGATATCCACGTCACAGCCAGCCTCCGACAGAATATCGTAATAAGCATGTACGCCTGGCAGAGGCTCGCGGCCACGGTCTGGGTAGTATTGCTCAAGCGCCACTTCACGCATCGCCACATGGGTCGGTTCCAGCCAGTTGTCAGGCATCTGGATCGCCAGTACGCCATTTAGCTTAAGCAGGGAGACAAGATGCGGCAGGAGATCGTAATGGTCCGGAACCCATTGCAGCGACGCGTTGGCATAAATCAGGCCCAGCGGCTGGCCAGGCTTGTACTGACGGATATCGGCCTCAATAAAGTGGCAGTCAGGTAAGGCTGCGCGCGCTTCCTCAAGCATGGCAGGGGAGTTATCGACCCCGGTAATGTGAGCAGAAGGCCAGCGATGCTTCAACAGCGCCGTGCTGTTTCCTGGTCCACAGCCCAGATCAGCGATGGTAGCGATCTCATCCAGAGGAATTCTGGCGAGCAGTTCTGCAGCTGGACGCGTTCTTTCTGCGCCAAATTGCAGGTAAAGAGAAGGGTTCCAGTCGGCCATCATCAATTCTCCGTTTGGCATGCTTCTGCAAGAATAGCACAGGCAGGCGCCTTCAAAGCGGTACGGGAGAGGTTTAGGGCAGATGAATTCCGCAGATTCTGTGAAAAAAATAAGCAAATAGAAATATTACCCCTTAAAGGATTAAGGGGCAATGTTTTTATTGTAATAATTTTATGATTATTGTTTTTTAATATTTTATCGGCAAAGTGCTTCTTATGTTCTGTACCCGAAACTTTAAATATTAGATAATAATCGATGGGTATATCCCTGGTGTTTCATAGGTCTTTGACCTCCTGACCGCTTAGTTTTGCGAGAACTTCGTGGTCAGGTACTTTTTAAGTATACGGAATATGCGGCACAATGAAAGCTGTCCTAAGAGACAGGTGAAACTAGTTTCAGGTGTTATTATCAGGAACATGAGAATGAATTCTGTCATTGAATTTTTTTTACACGACTACGGGCTTTGTTGAATAAATCGAACTTTTGCTGAGTTGAAGGATCAGATCACGTATCTTCCCGACAACGCAGACCGTTCCGTGGCAAAGCAAAA
>NZ_CDRQYH010000037.1:0-39631 GCF_977039595.1 Enterobacter sp. | reverse complement strand
TGTCGGCAACAGCGAAATCGTTGCAGTGACCTATGAAGGCTTCACCAACGATCTGTCCGTTGGTAACACCGTGCTGGTAGACGATGGTCTGATCGGTATGGAAGTTACCGCTATCGAAGGCAACAAAGTTATCTGTAAAGTGCTGAACAACGGCGACCTGGGCGAAAACAAAGGCGTTAACCTGCCGGGCGTTTCTATCGCACTGCCAGCGCTGGCTGAAAAAGACAAACAGGACCTGATCTTCGGTTGCGAACAAGGCGTTGACTTTGTTGCGGCATCCTTCATTCGTAAGCGTTCTGACGTAGTTGAAATTCGTGAGCACCTGAAAGCGCACGGCGGCGAGAAGATCCAGATCATCTCCAAAATTGAAAACCAGGAAGGCCTGAACAACTTCGACGAAATCCTCGAAGCGTCTGACGGCATCATGGTTGCACGTGGCGACCTGGGTGTAGAAATCCCGGTTGAAGAAGTGATCTTCGCGCAGAAGATGATGATCGAGAAATGCGTGCGCGCGCGTAAAGTGGTTATCACCGCAACGCAGATGCTGGACTCCATGATCAAAAACCCACGCCCTACCCGCGCTGAAGCAGGCGACGTGGCAAACGCCATCCTCGACGGTACCGATGCCGTTATGCTGTCCGGCGAATCCGCGAAAGGTAAATATCCGCTGGAAGCGGTGTCCATCATGGCCACCATCTGCGAACGTACCGATCGCGTGATGAAAAGCCGTCTGGACTACAACAACGACAGCCGCAAGCTGCGCATCACCGAAGCGGTATGCCGCGGTGCGGTAGAAACGGCTGAGAAACTGGAAGCCCCACTGATCGTGGTTGCCACCCAGGGCGGTAAATCTGCTCGCGCCGTGCGTAAATACTTCCCGGATGCGACTATCCTTGCGCTGACCACCAACGAAACCACTGCCCGTCAGCTGGTGCTGAGCAAAGGCGTGATCCCACACCTGGTGAAAGAGATCGCGTCTACGGATGATTTCTACCGTCTGGGTAAAGAAGTGGCTCTGGAGCTGGTTGATCGTGGTCTGGCACAGAAAGGTGACGTTGTGGTCATGGTTTCTGGCGCACTGGTACCAAGCGGCACTACCAATACCGCATCTGTTCACGTGCTGTAATAATTCCTGAACGAATTAATTTGGATAAAAAGCGCCCTCCGGGCGCTTTTTTTATTCCTGGCATTAGCCAAACGCATTCAAAATGCAAATCGGATTTTTCTATTTAATTGCGAATTATCTAAGATGAATCCGATGATAAATGCCTTTTTTTCCTTAGATTTTTGCCCGAAAAGGGCTGATTCGATGCTTCTTTGAGCGAACGATCAAAAATAGGTGTATTCCCATCAAAAAAATATTCTCAACCCAAAAAACTTTGTGTAATACTTGTAACGCTACATGGAGATTAACTCAATCTAGAGGGTATTAATAATGAATCGTACTAAACTGGTACTGGGCGCGGTAATCCTGGGTTCTACTCTGCTGGCTGGTTGCTCCAGCAACGCTAAAATCGATCAGCTGTCTTCTGACGTTCAGACTCTGAACGCTAAAGTTGACCAGCTGAGCAACGACGTGAACGCAATCCGTTCCGACGTTCAGGCTGCTAAAGACGACGCAGCTCGCGCTAACCAGCGTCTGGACAACCAGGCTACTAAATACCGTAAGTAATAGTACCTGTTAATAAAATGGCGCACATTGTGCGCCATTTTTTTTGCCTGCGTCAAACGGCTACTGCGTCACCTTCTCTCCTTCATCTTCCGCTACCGCAGCAGATACCCGGCTGTTCTGCACCGACAACACGCTATTGCTGGCTGACGGGCCGCTACCGGACGATACGATAACCGGGATCCCGGCACGACGTGACAGGGCTTTATCAATCAGCGCCTTATCGCTTCCCGCCTGAGAAACAAAGGTCGCAAACTCGGAGGAATGGGTAATGGGCGAGACCTGCGGATTCTCCCCTTCTACCTGCGCAAGCGGACGGTGGACTTCAATATAGCGTTTACCATCCGGCTCAACGGAGAATTTCACGGGTTCATTAATAATCTGCACCCGCGTGCCCACCCGCACCTGTTCGAACAGGGCCTTAATGTCCGGGGCGTTCATCCGCATACAGCCGGAGCTGACCCGCAGGCCGACGCTGTCCGGCGCGCTGGTGCCGTGGATGAGATATTCCCCGTTGCCCACGCCTAAACGCAGCGCGAAGCGTCCTAGGGGGTTATTTGGCCCGGCAGGAACCACCGGAGGCAATTTGATGCCCTGCTCCAGAGAACGCGCTCTGATGCCCGGCGTGGGCGTCCAGGTGGGATTAGGGATCTTCTGGCTCACCCGCGTGGTCGTCACCGGCGTTTCCAGCCCCAGCTGTCCGATACCCAGCGGGAAAACCTGAACAATGTTTTGACCCGGCGGGAAGTAGTAGAGCCGAAGCTCAGCGAGATTCACCACAATCCCCTCGCGCGGCGTATCCGGCAACAGCATTTGCGACGGAATGGTAATGACGGTTCCCGGCGCAGGGTTAACCGGCGCAATGGTATTGTTGGTTTCAAGGATCACCTGCGCCGCCGTATTAAACCGACGGGCGATGGTCTGCAGCTTATTATCCCCTTCCTGTATCGTGTAGGTTTGATTTTGCCCAATCAGACGACTGCCTGCGGGCGGCAACGGATAGTCCATCGCACGGGCCAAGTTGAGGGCTCCGAGCGAACTGAGGAGTAATAGAGTTATGAGAGACGCGCGCTTCATGCTGAGATTCCTTATTCACTGACAGAACGCCAGAAAGCTGAAAAACCAGCGAGGCGGGAACCACCTCGCGAAACAGAATGAATGCTGTTCTGTAAGTCTAGCTAAGGATTGAAGCTTTGGCGCGGATGGCGCGAATCATCGCTTCCAGTCCCTGAGAACGGGACGGGGTGAGGTGTTGGGTTAAGGCCATTTTTTCAAACCACGGGCGGACATCGAACGCGACAATATCCTGCGCCGACATCTGCTGATAAAGGCTAAAGACGACCGCAATAAGCCCTTTTACAATGGCGGCATCGCTGTCGCCGCGCAATTCTATCGTGCCGTCATCAGACTGCGTCATCACAATCCAGACCTGGCTCTGACAGCCCTGAATAATATTTTCCGGGCTATGCGCCTCTTCACCGAGCGGTGGCAGACGCTGCCCCAGCTCGATGATATAAAGGTACTTCTCTTCCCAGTTTGCGCAACGCCCAAAGTTGCGCAGCAATTTGTCTCTGTCCGGCAGTTCTGCCATCGTTTGCCTCTCCGTTAGCCCAGCAGCTGGTGAATGCGCTTAAGCCCCGCCACCAGCCTGTCGACCTCTTCCGTCGTGTTGTACATCACCAGAGATGCGCGGCACATTGCCGGCACCTGGTAAAACGCCATCAGCGGCATGGCGCAGTGGTGCCCGGTGCGGACAGCCACGCCGTAGTTATCAAGGAAACTGCCCACGTCATAGGCGTGGTGTTTCCCGAGATTGAACGCGATCACCCCCTGACGATCGGCAGGCCCGTAGAGGGTCAAATCCGGCACGCTGGCAAGCTCCGCAAGCGCATAGTGCATCAGCAGCCGTTCATACTCCTGAATGGCATCAAGACCGATGGCAGAGACGTAAGAGACCGCCGCCCCCAGACCGATAATCCCACCGGTGTTGGGCGTGCCCGCTTCAAAACGCCACGGCGCGCGCGCGTAGGTCGTGCCTTCCGTAAGGCTGACGGTGGCGATCATCGACCCGCCCCCTTCCCACGGCGGCATCGCCTGCAGAATGTCTTCTTTTACATACAGCACGCCTATCCCGGTCGGCCCATAGAGCTTGTGGCCTGAAAAGACGTAGAAATCACAGTCCAGCGCCTGAACGTCAACCGCGTGGTGCATCACCGCCTGAGCGCCGTCAATCAGGACCTTTGCGCCCGCCTGATGGGCTTTTTCCACAATCGCTGCCACCGGGTTTTCAGTCCCCAGCACGTTGGAAACCTGGGTAACCGCCACCAGCCGCGTGCGGTCATCCAGCAAGACGTCAAGCTGCTCAAGCTGAAGCGTCCCGTCAACGTTGAGCGGAATGACCCGCAATTGCGCACCAACGCGCTCGCAGAGCATCTGCCACGGCACGATATTGGCGTGATGCTCCATCTGGGTGATGATGATGTTATCCCCCGCGTGGACCTGTGCGTTGCCCCAGCTGTTAGCGACAAGGTTGATCCCTTCGGTGGTTCCGCGCACGAAGACCAGCCCTTCCGGCGAGCGGGCGTTAAGAAAAGCAGCAAGCTGCGTGCGCACGTTTTCCATCCGCTGGGTCGCCTCGGCGCTCAGGGTATGAATACCTCGATGCACGGCGGCATAGCCATGGCGATAAAACTCGGCTTCGGCATCCACCACCTGATTCGGCTTCTGCGCGCTGGCCGCGCTGTCCAGATAGGCCAGAGGAAGACCGTTCACTTCACGGGTCAGAACCGGGAAATCTGCCCGTACTTTCTCTACGGGAAAACTCATGCTTCGCCTCCAGGCAGACGCTGACCGATACGCGCCAGCACCTGCTGTTTTAACTGACCATCGTGCAGCGCTTCCGTCAGTTCGGCGGCAAACGCATAGATAATCATTTTCTGCGCCGCCTGCTGGTCGATGCCGCGGGAACGCAGGTAGAACATCTGCTCGTCGTCGATTCGCCCGACCGTCGCACCGTGGCTGCACTTCACGTCGTCGGCGTAGATCTCCAGCTGCGGTTTGGTGTCCACCTCCGCCAGTCGGCCCAACAGCAGATTGTTGTTGGTCATCTGCCCGTCGGTTTTAATGGCGTGCTGCGCCACGTTAATCAGACCGTTAAACACCGCTCGCCCTTTATCACTCACGATGGTTTTGTGCAGCTGGCGGCTGTTGCAGTAGCTTTTGTTGTGCTCCAGCCACGTGCGCGTGTCGCACACCTCAGATTTAACCGGCATCGCCAGGCTGTTGATGCGCAGCGTGGTGTTTTCACCGTTAAGCTGCGTGCTGGTGTTGTGGCGCAGCACCGACCCGCCGAGCAGGAAGCTATGGCTGTACGCCGCCGCATCCTGGCCCAGGACAATGTCGTTATGGGCAAAGTGGTGGCTCTGCGCATTCTCAAACGCCAGCTTGATATGGTGTAGCTGGGCATTGCCCGCCACGTTCATCGTCAGACGCGCCCCGGTAAAGTGACGCGTCTCATTGAGGCTGACGTAATGTTCGATGATCGTGGCCTCGGCGCCCTCCGCCAGCTCAAGATGGTGACGATAGTGCGCGGTATTGATTTCGTCGCCGTTCAGACCCTGAGTGATGTGCATCAGCAGCAGCGGTTTGGCCGGACGCTGGTTACGCTTCACGTGGATGTGCGTCACGCTGCGGGCCAGGCTTTCGGTCAGGTGCAGAAAGACCTCAGGCTGAACCGGGGCGCTCAGGGGCTGGCGATCGTCGTTTATCTCAATCTCAAATCCGCTCGCCTGAAGAGCGTCGCTCAGCTCCGGACGGAACTGACCGTCGACAAACACCAGGCGCAGGGCATCAATGTGCACTGCCAGCGCATCACGCTGCTCAGGAGTCAGATCCGCCAGACGGGTCACAAACTCGGCGTTCAGCAGGCCATCGAGCGGAGTATATTTCCAGTTCTCATGCTTACGCGTCGGCAGACCAAGACGCAGCATCTGCTGCAGATGCTGCTGCGCCTGCGCCGAGCGCGTGCCGCCCTGGGCTTCAAACAGCCGGTGCCACTGCTGGAGCGCATTACTGCTGTTCTGTAAGCCAGCCATAGCCCTGCTCCTCCAGTTGTTTAACCAGCGTGAAATCACCGGATTTGACAATACGCCCCTGATAAAGCACGTGAACGTAATCCGGCTTGATGTAGTCCAGAATGCGCTGATAGTGGGTGACGATGATGAATGAACGCTTGCCGTCGCGCAGGGAGTTCACTCCGTCAGCGACAATCTTCAGGGCGTCGATGTCCAGACCGGAGTCGGTCTCATCCAGTATGCACAGCTCAGGCTCCAGCACAGCCATCTGCAGAATGTCGTTACGCTTTTTCTCGCCGCCGGAAAAACCGACGTTCACCGAGCGGGTCAGCAGATCTTCCGGCATTTTCAGCAGCTTGATCTTCTCTTCCATCAGGTCCTGGAAGTCGAAGCGGTCCAGCGCCTCCAGGCCACGGTATTTGCGCACCGCGTTGAGCGCAGTTTGCAGGAAGAACTGATTACTGACGCCCGGAATTTCGACGGGGTACTGGAAGGCCATAAAAATGCCCTCTCCCGCACGATCTTCCGGCGACATCTCCAGCAGATTTTTGCCGTTAAACTCGACCGAGCCGTGGGTCACTTCATAATCTTCGCGTCCGGCCAGCGTCGCAGAAAGCGTACTTTTCCCCGAACCGTTCGGCCCCATGATGGCGTGGACTTCGCCCGGTTTGACGTCAAAATTGAGGCCACGCAGGATGGCTTTGTCTTCTACGCTGACCTGTAAATCTTTAATGCTTAACATGTGCTTTCCTTAACCGACGCTGTGTTCAAGACTAATGGCGAGGAGTTTCTGGGCTTCAACGGCAAATTCCAGCGGCAGTTCAGAGAACACGTCCTTACAGAAGCCGTTAACGATCATCGAGATGGCGTCTTCTTCGCTGATCCCGCGCTGCAGGCAATAGAAGAGCTGATCTTCCCCAATCCGTGACGTCGTCGCCTCGTGCTCAAGCTGGGCCGTATTGTTGCGGCACTCAACGTACGGGAAGGTATGCGCCCCGCAGTCTGCGCCAATCAGCATCGAGTCACACTGGGTAAAGTTTCGTGCATTGGTGGCCGTCGGCATGATTTTCACCAGCCCGCGATAGCTGTTCTGGCTGTGCCCGGCAGAGATCCCTTTCGAGATGATGGTTGACCTGGTGTTTTTACCAATGTGAATCATCTTGGTGCCGGTATCCGCCTGCTGATGGCCGCTGGTGAGCGCCACCGAGTAAAACTCGCCTATGGAGTTATCGCCGCGCAGGATACAGCTCGGGTATTTCCAGGTGATGGCCGAGCCGGTTTCGGACTGGGTCCACGACATCTTGCTGTTTTCGCCTTCGCACAGCGCACGCTTGGTTACGAAGTTCAGGATGCCGCCGGTATTGCCGTCGCCCGGGAACCAGTTTTGCACCGTCGAGTATTTCACCTCGGCGTCTTTATGAATAATGACCTCCACCACCGCCGCGTGCAGCTGATAGCTGTCGCGGACCGGGGCAGAGCATCCTTCGATGTAGCTGACGTAGCTGCCTTCATCCGCGACCAGGATCGTGCGTTCGAACTGACCGGTTTTTTCGGCATTGATGCGGAAATAGGTGGAAAGCTCCATCGGACAGCGCACGCCTTTCGGCACGTAAATAAAGGTGCCGTCCGAGGTAACCGCCGCGTTGAGCGCCGCAAAGAAGTTGTCGTTAGAGGGCACCACGGTCCCAATGTACTTTTTCACCAGTTCCGGATGATCGTGAATCGCTTCGCCGAAGGAGCAGAAAATGATCCCCTGCTCTGCCAGCTTCTCGCGGTAGGTGGTCGCCACCGAGACGGAGTCGAAAATGGCATCCACCGCCACCTCTTTACCCTCACGCACGGGCACGCCCAGCTGGTTAAAAGCTTCTTCCACCTCTTTGCTGAGGAAGCTGTTTTCCGCGCCGGTTTGCTGTACCGCGCCGGGCTGTGAGGCGCAGGTGTCATCGCAGCTGCCGCATGAGGGCGCGGAGTAGTAGCTATAGTCTTGATAGTTCAGCTTGTCATAATGCGCTTTCAGCCAGTGCGGCTCTTCCATCTCCAGCCAGGCGCGGAATGCGCTCAGACGAAACTCCAGCATCCACTCGGGCTCGTTACGTTTCGCCGAGATCGCCCGCACGACATCTTCGTTAATGCCTTTTGCCAGCTCATCGGTCTGCAGCTGGGTGAAGAACCCCTCTTTATAGTTGAGGTGCCCACCGCTCCAGGTATTTACTTCACTCGTTGCTTCAGTATTACGAGACATAGTACCGCCTATACCCCAAAGCTTTCGCCGCAGCCGCATTCGTTCTGGGCTTTCGGGTTATGAAATTTGAATAACTGGTTTAAGCCTTCGCGGACGTAGTCCACCTCGGTGCCGTCAATAAACGGCATAGCCTGCAGCGCAACGTACAATTTCGCACCGTCAGTCTCGAACACCAGGTCATCTTTTTCGGGTTCGGTGACGGTATCGAGCACGTAGCCGAAACCTGCGCAACCTGTCTGTTTGACACCTAAACGCACGCCGAGGATCTCGGGCTTTTTCGCCACCAGCTCGTGAATATGTGCCGCCGCCGCCGGCGTGAGCGTTAAACCGCGCCAGGCGAAATCGGCAGGATTAAAGGTTTCTGAATGCAGTTCCATAGGTCCACCTCATCTGATAAGCCATCAGGGCATAACACCATGTTAGTGATAACGATTATCACTTCAACCCTCTGTCAGCAGGGGCATTCGGCTAAACCGCCCTTTTTGCCTACTTTTATTAAGCATAGACCCTGTGAGAGGATGCAGTCAGGATGGATGTATTTGTTCAATGCATTGATTAATAATGCATTTCGTCGCAACGTTTATAACGCAGAGGAGAAAAGTAAAATATGCATCGGAAATGCCTATTTTTGAGATAGCTTTTGCTCAGAAAATGACAAAAACAAAAAAGGCCCTTAAGGCCTCAGACAATCAGTGATGAAATGAGACAGCAAACCCCTGTTCACGCCAGTGGTCGAGCTGTTCCTGCTGGCGAGGCGTTGGGGATTTTCCCGTCCAGACGAATATTTTTTGTCCCGGGAAGAGTTCAGGGCGCGGCGAATCAATAGGTTCCGCCAGGACGTCTATGTGCCAGCCCTTCTGCGATAAGCGCGCGGCTTCCAGCCACAGGTGGGTGCGGTCATCGCATTCCCAGCCAATAAGAAGCGCGTCTTTACCGGCTTTTTTGCGGGATTCCGCCAGGCTTGCTGTCGCGAATTCGATCAGGACGCCGTCAAACAGGCTCGCCATGTGACGCACGGTGTTTTGATCCTGATTCATGCGCTGCCGGACGGGAGAGAGAATATTGTCAATCAACGCATCTATCGCGTGATCGCGGCGGAATTCGCCGATTTTGGCGCGCAGCTTTGCCGGGCTGGCATAGCGCAGAACGGTCATCATCTCTTCCTGGAACGAGACCCAGTTGCCCTGAGTCAATACTTCTTTGTTTTCCAGCAAGGCTTTAACTTTTCCGACCGAGACGCCGCTTTTCATCAGGCGTTTGATCTCTTCAATACGCAGGATATCTTCATCGTCAAACTGACGATGGCCCCCTTCGCTGCGCTGCGGCTTCAACAATCCATAACGGCGCTGCCAGGCACGCAGCGTAACGGGGTTGATACCGCATCGTTCGGCCACTTCGCCGATACTGTAATAGGCCATTAACTCCCTCACGCTCAGAACTTCCATACCTAACTGCACCAACCTTATCAGATTGTACACACCATTTGTATAACTAAGACCGCATTTTGAACGGGTGAACGGGCTGCTCCTCCGTTCACCTGTTAATACATTGTTGTATAAAATTTGCCGTTCGTACAGCTAACTCTGTCCGATTGTGTACAGCTTTATCAGAACTCGAATTTTTTCTCCGGCCACGCTATAGCCGGAATACCGCCGTGTCGCGGGCTGGCAAAAAGATGTCCCTGGAACTGGGAAATACCCGCGGATTCCAGCCACATCCACTCTTCAGCCTTCTCTACTCCTACCGCGCAGAACTGGATCTCAAGCGAGGAACAGCATTTGATAATCGCCTGAATAATGGCCTGTCGGGGGCCACTTTTATGCACGTTCGCCACCAGATCGCGATTAATCTTAATTCTGTCAGGCTGGAAGTGGGCCAGCAGCTGCAGCCCGGCAAAACCGGCGCCAAAGTGATCGATCGTCACGCTGATACCCGCGCTTTTTAACTGCCTGACCGAATCCGTGAAGTCATCAAAACGGGAAATGGCTTCGCTCTCGGTGAACTCAACCACGATTTGCTCGGGTACAAACCCATTTGCTTCAATCGCGGTGAGCAGAAAGTCCACGGCGTTGGGAATGTTAACCAGCGTCATAGGCAGCAGGTTCAGGGATAACGTCTGGTCCTGTAACCCCAGCGCGCTGGCCATGGAGAGCGCCACCTGCTTGCTTTGCAAATCAGACGCGTACACTTCCTCATTCGGAAGGCTGGCGAAATAAGCCCCTGGCGAGTCGCCGGACGGGGTGCGCAAAAGCGCCTCCCAGGAGACAACCTGCTGCATAAACGGATCGACTATCGGCTGGAACGCGAAGCTGCAATCCGCCCCTTTCGCGACTACCTCAGGCTGCCCGGACAAGTGTGTTTCTTCGCGAACGAATTCCCATGAATCCGCAGGCGGCAGTTCAAAATAGTTCGCTTTTTCCGTGGCCTCGACAAAGGTGCGGAAAAACTGCAGAGGGCGATCGTTATAGGCTAGCTGATAGCGTGTCGTACCCTTATTGAGCACCTGCTGCAGCACTTCGTCCCTGTCGAAGTGGCGCAAATCAAAAAGCTCCATACCCACGTTGCCAAAACGCCGGACAGGCCCGTGATCGCGCATTAACTCGACCACGTTATGGTGGCGCGGATCGTTGCAGATCTGCTCATAGATAGCAGAGACGTGTTCCACTGGCCCTTCAAGCAGCTGAAAAAAATGAGTGCCGTTAAACAGCAGGATCCCCGTGACGTTGGATTGCCGGTTTTTACTATTTGCTGCAGCGACCATGGCTTCCAGCGCTTTCACTGGAACGTCCTCGCAGATATGGCTGCGGTAAATGATGGTTGTGAGCATGCGATTCCTGGGGTTAGGGTTTTGGCCACAAAAAAGGTGGATAAGTATCATTTATAGCACATTCATTGCCTGACAAATAATTTACATCTCAATCATTTACGGCAGTTAATGAAATATTTTTCTGCGCTGTACAACTTACCAGTGCCAGACCTTTTTGTACAATATATCCTGTAACATTACCGGTTCATGTCAGCCGACCAACTAACTGAAAATAAAGGATTTTATAAAATATATCATAAAAATATTAAAAATTTGTACATTTTATATGTACAGATTTAGGAATTGTGTATACCTTAATTGTAACGTTAGTGATTACAAAATTTTACAGGAGCGAAACATGCAGCAGAAAGGTTACGCCACAGATTCCGCAGCAGCGATCGCACAGTACTTCGAAAAGGCCGCCCTACCTACTCAACAAGAGACGCTGGGCCAGGTAGTTGTCGAAATCCTCAGCGACGGGCGAAACCTCAATCGCAAATCGCTCTGTACCAAACTGCTCAGCCGTCTCGAAAGAGCCGATGGGCCAGAAGAGGAAGAGCATTACCACATGCTGCTTGGTCTGCTCTTCGAACGGTAAGGTTATGAATAGCAGTGACGCAGACCGACTGATTGACACGCTTATCGGTGAAGCCGTTCTTTCTCTTCTGAAAGAGCGGGGGCCAGTGACAACCGAAGGCTTGCTGCAGCGTCTGCGGAGCATGAAAGAACATGAAAAGGATCCCCGGCGGCGGGAGACACTTGAGGCGGTGATTGCCGAAATTGGCTCAAACAGCATCGCCTTTACACGTCGCAGAACCGCGCAAGGACGAACGAAAAGAGAGGGACCTCTCAACGATAACAGAGACAATGTAGTGCCGTTATTTGGAAGTGGAAAACCGTCCGACCCCAAAAAAATACATTGACTGCAATTTTACAGCTACGGTGAGAACAAATGAGACAAAATATTCAGCTTCAACCCGAATACCACTCTGCTTTTTTAGACAGTGCGCTGTCGGAATACTTCCGTCACGCAGGCGATCGTTTTGCTGAAGAGTCCGCTGTTTTTTCTACTGCAGTACGCTGTGTTCTGGCCTCCGAGGGGCATCTGTCTAATAAGGCGATCATCCTCTGGCTCATTCAGACGCTGGAAGCCACTCACGACGTGGTTCAGGCGGATGTGATTCGCAAGACGCTGGAAATCGTGGTGGGTTACACGATGGACGATCTCTAAGTTCCAGCTCGCCGCGCCTCCTGACGTGTCATCGTCAAAACTGACGAACAGCTTGACGATGACACGCGCCCTCCCCGCATAACTCCCTGTAATACACGCAAAGACAACCTGGCACGCTTCCTGCTTACCTCCGCATACGGGACTGGGTTTTCCAGTCAACTTTGCTTCATTTCTTAACAGGTCTGTTATTGATGAAAAAGATCGCCAGCGTCTGCCCGTACTGCGGTGCAGGCTGTAAATTGAACCTTGTCGTTGAAAATAACCGTATCATCCGTGCCGAAGCGGCAGAGGGCGTCACAAACCAGGGCACCTTATGTCTGAAAGGCTTTTACGGCTGGGACTTCCTCAACGATACCCGTCTGCTCACCCCTCGCCTCACCCAGCCCATGATCCGCTACCGCAAAGGCGAAGCATTCACCCCCGTTACCTGGGAAGAGGCGATCCGCTACACCGCCCACAGGCTCAGCAGTATTAAAGCGCAGCACGGGCCGAGGTCGATCATGACCACTGGTTCCTCTCGCGGCACCGGCAATGAAACCAACTACGTGATGCAGAAATTTGCCCGCGCGGTGCTGAACACCAACAACGTGGACTGCTGTGCGCGCGTCTGTCATGGCCCGTCCGTCGCCGGTTTACAGGAAACGCTCGGCAATGGCGCAATGAGCAACTCAATCAATGATATTGAAAACTCAAAATGCCTGCTGGTGTTTGGCTATAACTGCGCGGACTCCCACCCTATCGTTGCCCGCCGCGTGCTGAAAGCACGTGAGAACGGCGCAAAAATTATCGTCTGCGATCCGCGGCGCATTGAAACGGCACGCATTGCCGACCAACATCTGCAGCTGAAAAACGGCAGCAACATGGCGCTGGTTAACGCCTTTGGCTATGTGTTGCTTGAAGAGGAGCTATATGACAAAAGCTACGTGGCGCGCTTTACGGAAGGGCTTGAGGCCTACCGACAAACGGTAAAAGACTATGCGCCGGAGAAGGTCGAACATATCACTGGCATCCCCGCCCGTGACGTCCGCCAGGCGATGCGCACCTTCGCGGCGGCCCCTTCCGCAACCGTGATGTGGGGAATGGGCGTGACCCAGTTTGGTCAGGCCGTTGATGTGGTCAAAGGGCTTTCCAGCCTGGCGCTGCTGACCGGCAACCTCGGCCGCCCTGCCGTCGGCGTCGGGCCGGTACGCGGTCAAAACAACGTCCAGGGCGCCTGCGACATGGGCGTTCTGCCGAATATGTTCCCCGGCTATCAGGATGTGACCGATCCTGCGGTCAGGCAGAAATTCGCCGATGCCTGGGGGATTGACGTCAACAAAATGGACGATCGGGTCGGGACGCGCATTACCGAGGTGCCCCATCTGGCGCTGGAAGGCAAGGTCAAGGCCTACTACATCATGGGGGAAGATCCGCTTCAGACCGAGGCCGATCTCGGTCTCGTTCGCAGCGGTTTTGAGGCGCTCGACTTTGTTGTGGTTCAGGACATCTTTATGACCAAAACGGCAGAAGTGGCGGACGTTCTGCTACCGGCCACATCCTGGGGTGAGCACGGCGGCGTTTTTACCTGTGCCGATCGCGGCTTCCAGCGTTTTGGCAAAGCCATCGAGGCCAGCGGCAACGTGAAGCGCGACTGGGAAATCATCAGCCTGCTCGCCACCGAGATGGGCTACCCGATGCATTATGACTCCAACCAGCAGATCTGGGATGAGATGCGCGAGCTGTGCCCGCTTTTCTACGGCGTGACGTATGAAAAAATGGGCGAGATGGGCCACGTGCAGTGGCCCTGCCCGACCCTGGATCACCCCGGCACGCCGTACCTGTACAAAGACAATCAGTTCGACACCCCGAGCGGTAAAGGGCAACTCTTTGCCGCACCGTGGCGCGCGCCGGCTGAAACCCCGGATGCAGATTTCCCGCTGGTGCTGTGTACGGTACGCGAGGTGGGACATTATTCCTGTCGCTCCATGACCGGGAACTGCGCCGCGCTGCAAAGCCTGGCCGACGAGCCGGGCCGGGTGCAAATGAACCCTGCCGATGCAGAAAAGCTGGGCATTACTGACGGGCAGCTGGTCTGGGTACGTTCACGCCGCGGCAAAGTGATTACCCGCGCCAGCATCAGCGAGCGTATCAACACCGGAGCCGTTTACATGACCTATCAGTGGTGGATTGGCGCCTGCAACGAGCTGACACAGGATAACCTCGATCCCATCTCCAAAACGCCGGAAACGAAGTACTGCGCGGTGCAGCTGGAGGCGATAGAGGATCAGCGTTGGGCGGAGGACTATGCAGCGTCTGCATATCAGTCCATGAAGTCTCGGCTGATGAGTGCGGCGAACGTCTGAGGAAAATGCCGGGTGCGCTATGCGTACCCGGTAATAGTTAACGCATCTCTCACTATCTCCAGCATTTCGAAATACTTTGTTTTATCATGCTGTGACATCCTGCATATCCGCCGTGCCGTTGAAATACTTAGCAGCAGGGCTGCTTGAAACAGACTCAGCAGGATCCACGCTATACTGAACCGCATCACTATTGACAGGTTTAATGGATAGGCGTGCACATGGCTGATGAGATGTCCCAGACGTTAATATTCGATTGTTCTTCATCCACACAACTACTGATCGATTATCTAAAACAGGGTGCAAATCTGAAGAAAGTGCTCCCCCGCCGTCGATTAAATTTTGTAGCTGGCGACGAACGCCTCTGTTATATCCTCCTCAACGGTCGCGTCATGATTCACCGTAACAACGACGATTTAGCCATGGCAACGGTTAAGGCGCCCGCTTTGCTCGGTCTCAGTAATCTGCATTACGCTCAGATGTTCGGTTACATCAAAACCTTTAATCACTGTGAGATCGTAACCCTTAAAATGGATTCTGTTTATGACATTATCAAGCATCATGGACTATGGGAGCCGCTGGCTTATCACCTGATGGGCCTTGCAGGTAAACTATTTCATAGCTACGAAGATATAACCGGACCTTCCGCATACAATATTGTCCGCGCCCAGCTTTATGCACTCTCAAACGAAGAAGAATCATTCAGGCAGAACATTACTGCAGAAAGGTATATCCGGGATAAAACCCACCTGTCCCGTAGCGGCGTCATGCGTATTCTTTCAGCTTTAAAAGAAGGGGGTTATATCGAAGTTGAAAGAGGTGTGCTAATCAATATGAGGAAATTGCCTGAAAGATTTTAATCTCACCGGCTGGTGATGGCCGTGCAGAAAATGATCTGACCCGGACACTGTAGCCGTCCTTTAACAACAAGTTGCCCGATACTGAATTTCAGACACAAAAAAGGCCGCACTCGCGGCCCTTTTATTCTCATGTACTCAATGGACGTGAACGCCCAACCGCCAGGCAAAATAGATCTCTTCTTTTAGTTCATTCGAAGAGAGCGCCAGCAAATCTGTAAACTCCAGCTCAAGCTGTTTCAGCTTTTTCAGGTACTGCGCCGGAGACAGGTTGCTCTTATCGCGACGTAAATATTCAATTGCCAGCTGCGTTGGGGTTATTTCAGTATCCATGATGTCCTCGCTTATGTACAAAACCTGACCAGTATATCACAACCATCTGGCTAGTTTTTGACCAAAGGCAAAACATCTGAAAACTTTACACAACCGCCGTGGTCAGCCGCGACGAGCAGCACAGGCGATCCTGCTCATCGAGAATATCTATCTGCCACACCTGATGGCGGCTACCGGCGTGCAGCGCGCGGCATACACCGCGCACGCGCCCGCTGCGCACCGAGCGGATATGGTTAGCATTCACCTCGAGTCCGACAACCTTCTGCTCCCCTTCGGTACAGAGATAGCCCGCCACCGAGCCCAGCGTTTCGGCCAGCACGACGGACGCTCCGCCGTGCAATAAACCAAACGGCTGATGGGTGCGACTATCGACGGGCATGGTGGCTTCAATCTCATCGTCGCCAATGCGGATGAACTGGATATCCAGCAGCCCCACCATATTTCCCTCGCCCATGGCGTTCAGCGCCTGCAGCGTCACGGCACGTTTCCAGATCATCCAATTATCTCCAGTAAAGCCTGCAGTGGGTGACGTACACCGTTACCTTCTACTCGTTTCACCTGGCTGCGACAGGAGTAGCCCGTCGCCAGACAGCGGTTTCGCGGTAAACGCTGCATCGCCTGATGCCAGGACAGCTCATAGATGCCGAGCGAGTTGGCGTGGTTTTTCACTTCGTGTCCGTAGGTGCCGGCCATTCCACAGCAGCCGACGCTGACGCTCTCCAGCTTCGCGCCGAAGCGGGCAAAGACGGACGCCCACTGCGCGGGCGCGCCCGGCAGCGCGGTGACTTCCGTGCAGTGTCCGAACAGATACCATGGTTCCCCGCTGACATCCTGAACCGCCTTATCTTCCAGCGCCACCGGCAGCCACTCGTGCACCAGCATCACGTTGAAATCACCGCGCTTGTCGCCGAGCGTCTGCTTATATTCATCGCGGTAGCAAAGCACCAGCGCCGGATCGACGCCGACCATCGGTATCCCGAGTTGCGCCACGCGGTTTAAGAAGTCAGCCGTTTTCTGCGCGGTCTTTGCAAAGCGCGTCAGGAAGCCCTTGATGTGCTGCGCCTTGCCGTTGGGTGAGAACGGCAGAACCACCGGCTGATACCCCAGCTTTTCCGACAGGCGGATGAAATCCGCGACCACCTGCGCATCGTAGTAGCTGGTAAACGGATCCTGCACCACCAGCACCACCTTCGCTTTTTGCTCTGGGGTGAGCGCCTCGAGCTGTTCCAGGGTCATATTTGCCGAGCGGTGACCGACGAGCTGGCGCTGCAGAGACGGTACCGACAGCAGCGGCAGATCGATCATACCGATATGTTTTTCGGAGAGCTTGCGCACCAGCGGCTGGTTGATAAAGAAGTTGAAGGTCTTTGGCGCGCGCGCCATCAGCGGCGCGTAGCTTTCTACCGTTGCCACCAGATGGTCGCGCACCGGGCGGAGGTAGCGGGTGTGATACAGCTGCAGGAAGCGCGAGCGGAATTCCGGCACGTCGATTTTAATCGGGCACTGGGTGGAGCAGGCTTTACAGGCCAGACAGCCGGACATCGCCTCTTTCACCTCATGGGAGAAATCATACTCGCCCTTATTCGCATGCCAGCTGTTGCGGGTGCGCTCAATCAGCGAGCGCAGGCTGGCCCGTTTTTCCGGGAGCTGCTGCTCCAGCCTGAGCGGATCCACCCCGCGATCGGCCAGCAGACGCAGCCATTCCCGCACCAGCGTCGCCCGCCCTTTCGGCGAGTGGATGCGGTTGCTGGTGATTTTCATCGACGGGCACATCGGGCTTTTCACATCAAAGTTAAAGCACAGTCCGTTGCCGTTGCACTCCATCGCGCCGCGCCAGGAGGAGCGCACCGCAATCGGGATCTGTCTGTCGTACGTGCCGCGCTTGACGGCATCCACCTGCAGCATTGGCGCGTCCACGCCTTCAGGAGGGCAGATTTTGCCCGGGTTGAGGCGGTTATGCGGGTCAAACGCCGCTTTCACCTTGCGCAGCTCCGCGTAGAGCTGTTCGCCGAAGAATGCCGGGCTGTATTCCGCGCGGAACCCTTTCCCGTGCTCCCCCCAGAGCAGGCCGCCGTATTTGGCGGTTAAGGCCACCACATCGTCGGAGATCTGCTTCATCAGGATCTCCTGCTGCGGGTCGCACATATCCAGCGCCGGACGCACGTGCAGTACCCCGGCGTCGACGTGGCCGAACATGCCATAGCTCAGGCCGTGGCTGTCCAGCAGGGCGCGGAACTCGACGATATAATCCGCCAGATGCTCAGGCGGCACGCAGGTATCTTCGGCAAAAGGAATCGGCTTCGCCGCCCCTTTCGCATTGCCGAGCAGGCCCACGGCTTTTTTACGCATCGCATAGATACGCTCAATCCCGGCCAGATCGTTACAGAGCTGCCAGCCGATCACGCCGCCTTCCCCCTGCGCAATCAGCTCATCCAGCCGCTGGCAGAGCGTGGTGACCTGGCGCTCAATCAGCTCCGCGTCGTCGCCGGCAAATTCCACGATGTTGAGACCGAGCATCTCTTTATCCGGCACGTCGGTAATGAGATCGCTGACGGAATGCCAGACAATATCTTCCCGGGCCAGATTGAGCACTTTGGAGTCGACCGTCTCCACCGAGAGCGCTTTAGCTTGCACCATAAACGGCGCATTGCGCAGCGCAGAGTCGAAGGAGTCATATTTGACGTTCACCAGACGACGTACTTTCGGCAGGCGGGTAATATCCAGCCGCGCCTCGGTGATAAACGCCAGCGTCCCTTCGGAACCGGTCAGCACGCGGGTTAAATCGAACTGGGTCAGGTCGTCGTTAAAGACGTGACGCAGGTCGTACCCGGTCAGGAAGCGGTTTAGTTTTGGGAACTTATCAAGAATAAGCTGGCGGTTGTCGCGGCAGCGCTCCAGTACGGTACGATAGATGCGTCCGCTGGCGGTGTTATCTTTGCCAAGGGTTTCCGCGAGTTCGACCGGCATCGGCTGCGTATCGAGAATATCGCCGCCCAGAAGAACAGCACGCACGCCCAGCACGTGATCGGAGGTTTTACCGTAGACCAGCGAGCCCTGACCGGAGGCATCCGTGTTGATCATCCCGCCAAGGGTCGCGCGGTTACTGGTGGAAAGCTCCGGGGCAAAAAAGTAACCGTAAGGCTTGAGGTACTGGTTAAGCTGATCTTTGATAACGCCCGCTTCGACCCGCACCCACCCCTCTTCCGGGTTGATCTCAATGATGCGGTTCATATAGCGCGACATATCAACAATGATGCCCTGGTTCAGCGCCTGACCATTGGTCCCGGTGCCGCCGCCGCGTGGCGTAAAGACCAGCGAGGCAAAGCGCTCCTGCGTTGCCAGCCGGGCGATAAGCGCGACGTCGGCCGTTGAACGAGGGAAAACCACGGCATCGGGAAGAAGCTGGTAAATACTGTTATCGGTCGCCATCGTCAGCCTGTCGGCATAGTTCGTGGCGGTATCACCTGTAAAACCCTGTTGCTCCAGTGCTTGCAAAAAATTAAGCACCAGCTGAACGACGCCAGGTGCCTGAGAAATCTGTGGGATCATGACTGTCGACCCTAATTAGAGTTGTATGAAATCGTTTGCGTGTATCTTAAAAGTTTTATCACATTTTTTTCTTATAATCTCTGCTGAATTACAGGCAAAATCCGCCTGTCAAAAACCGCTGAGATCATTAATGATTAAAGAGACGCGGTTTTCCGTTCCCGCCAGTTGTACTGGCGTTCTTTTAAGGAAAGTTTCATTTATGGTCAATCTTCGCCAGCCCAGGGATGTTGCGCAAATTTTGCTGTCGGTGCTGTTTCTGGCCCTCATGATTATTGCGTGTCTGTGGATTGTTCAACCCTTTATTCTCGGCTTCGCGTGGGCTGCGACCGTTGTCGTTGCCACGTGGCCTTTGCTGCTGCGCTTGCAGAAGCTGCTGTTTGGCCGCCGCGGGTTAGCCGTGCTGGTCATGACGCTCCTGCTGTTCCTGCTGTTTATTATTCCGATTGCCCTGCTGGTCAATAGCCTGGTGGATTCCAGCGGCCCCGTTATTCGCGCCATTAGCAGCGGTGACCTGACGCTGCCGGATCTCGCCTGGCTGAACAGCATTCCGGTGGTGGGCGCTAAGCTCTACAGCGGCTGGCATAGCCTGCTGGAGATGGGCGGCAGCGCGCTGATGGCAAAAGTCCGCCCGTATATTGGCACCACCACCACCTGGTTTGTGGGTCAGGCGGCGCATATCGGCCGATTTATGATGCACTGTACCCTGATGCTGCTCTTCAGCGCCCTGCTCTACTGGCGCGGCGAGCAGGTGGCTTTAGGCGTTCGTCACTTCGCCACCCGCCTGGCGGGCAAACGCGGTGACGCTGCGGTACTGCTGGCTGCGCAGGCCGTGCGCGCGGTTGCGCTGGGCGTGGTGGTGACCGCGCTGGTGCAGGCGGTGCTGGGCGGTATCGGTCTTGCGATTTCCGGCGTACCGTACGCCACCGTATTCACCGTTGTCATGCTGATGACCTGTCTTGCGCAACTGGGACCGCTGCTGGTGCTGGTCCCTAGTATTATCTGGCTCTACTGGACGGGTGATACCACGTGGGGAACCGTGCTGCTGGTCTGGAGCTGCGTGGTCGGCACCATGGATAACGTCATTCGTCCGATCCTCATCCGCATGGGTGCAGACCTGCCGCTGATCCTGATCCTCTCCGGAGTCATTGGCGGACTGATTGCCTTTGGCATGATCGGCCTGTTTATTGGCCCGGTGCTGCTCGCCGTCACATGGCGTCTGTTCTCCGCCTGGGTGCATGAAATTCCGCCGCCGGGAACCGACCCGGACGTGATTCTGAGCGAACTGGAAGAGCTGGAAGAGAAAAACACCAATTAAGTTTTTTGCCGGGTGGCGCTAACGCGCACCCGGTCTACATTCTCCCTCACAATACTTTAGCAGTGTTAAAGTATTTATTCGTTGCACACTGGTCAGACCCGCTATTCACGCACTCATTCTGCTCTTAACCTCAAGAAATCTTTACGTCTCTTTAACTATTGAGACGAATCCGATCGACGCTCAAAGATGACATGCCTACTATTAGCACACGGTTATAAATCAACACCTTGATTTATAAGCATGGAAATCCCCTGAGTGAAACAACGAATTGCTGTGTGTAGTCTTTGCCCATCTCCCACGATGGGCTTTTTTTTATCCTGACTACGCGCGCTTAACCTCACAGGTACTGAGCATCCGCCACTCCGCTGGCAGCACCCGCGTTTCCCCGGTCACATTGACCGTCACCGCCTCGCGGATATCCGCCGACGATGCGCCAACCTGCAGTTCAAACTCGCCCGGCTCAACGATGCGCTTCCCGTCCCGGCGGGTAAAGTTGAACATCTCTACCGGTAGTGTAAAGCTGAGCGTGGCGGATTCGCCCGGCGAGAGCGTGACGCGCTGGAAGGCTTTCAGCTCCTGAAGAGGTCGTACCTGGGTGGCGACCTTATCCCTGACGTAAACCTGCACCACCTCGCTGCCGCTGCGCTCTCCGGTATTGGCGATATCTACGCTCAGCGTCACCTCGCCGTCAACCGGCACGCTGCTTTCGGCGAGGCGGGCTGCGCCCCATCTAAAGGTCGTCCAGCCGAGGCCGAAGCCAAACGGATAACGTGAACCGAAGTGGAAAGCAAACGGCGTGCCGCCGCTTTTGAGCTTGTGATTGTAGTAATACGGCATGGCCCCGGCGCTTTTCGGCACGCTCACCACCAGACGGCCCTGCGGCTCTGCGCGTCCCGTTAGCACGTCCGCAATCGCCCAGCCCCCTTCCTGCCCCGGCGCCCACGCCAACAGCAGCGCCGCGACCTTATCCTCCAGCCCCTGAAGGTTGTACGGGCGCCCGCCGGTCATCACGACAACCACCGGTTTGCCCGTCGCCACCAGCGCTTCCAGCAGCTGTTGCTGCACGCCCGGCAGGTTCAGGGAATCGGTATCGGAACCTTCCCCCACGGTGCCGCTCTGGAACAGCCCGGCAAGATCGCCCACGCAGGCCACCACCACGTCACTCTCCTGCGCCGCGTCCACGGCCTCGGGGATCAGGGCGGTACTCTGCGACACCGGCGACTGCTGCATCGGCTTGCCGCCGCTGTCGCCCGGGAAGACCGGCGCACCCGCCATCCGTTTCTCGATGATGTGGCACCCTTTGGCATAGCGGACGTTCGATGCACCGAGATACTGTTCCAGCGCCGCGCGCGGGGTCGTGACCTGCGAGGTCTCTTCCACCATATCGCTGATGATCAGATGCACCGGGAAGCTGTAGCCGCTGAGTAACGCCAGCGGATCGTCTGCCGTCGGCCCCACCACCGCCACGCGGGGCTTACCGCCCAGGGGTAAAATACCGTTATTTTCCAGCAGCGTGAGCGATTTCGTCGCCACCTCCCGCGCGATCTGGCGGGTCATGTTGTTTTGCAGATCGATACCGTTCTCATCGGCGTACGGCTTTTCAAACAGGCCCAGGCGGAATTTTTCCGTCAGCACGCGCGCCACGATCTCATCCACTTTCGCCATAGAGATCAGCCCGCGCTCAACGGCGTCTGCCAGATGCCGCGCGCAGTCATCTTTCGGCAGCTCAACGTCCAGCCCCGCGTTGAACGCCAGCGCGGCGGATTCCGCCGCATCGTGGGAAATCCCGTGATGCTGGTGCAGCAGGCTGATGCCGCCGTAGTCCGCGACAATAATCCCGTCGAATCCCCACTGTTCGCGCAGGAGGGTAGTCAGCAGGAAGCTGTCGCTGTGCCCCGGCTGATTGTCGATATCGTGATAGGCGGGCATCACCGACCCGGCATTGGCCAGCTTCACCGCCATTTCAAACGGCAGCAGGAAGGTGTCGTTCAGCTCGCTGAATCCCAGGTGTACCGGCGCGTGGTTGCGCGCCCCTTCGCTGAACGAGTGGCCCACGTAGTGCTTGAGCGTCGCCAGCAGGTCGCGATTATCGCCCTGCAATCCTTTCACGTAGGCGGTTGCCATCACCCCCACCAGCCACGGATCTTCCCCAAAGGTTTCCTCAGTTCGCCCCCAGCGCACGTCGCGGGAAACATCCAGCACCGGCGCCAGCCCCTGCTGACAGCCGACGGAACGCGCCTCTTTACCGATCTGCTCCGCCGCGCGCTGTACCAGTTCAGGATCCCAGGTCGAACCGTAGTTCAGCGACGACGGGAACAGCGTGGCGTCTTTGCACAGTAGCCCCACCAGGCACTCTTCATGGAACAAGGCCGGAATGCCGAGACGCGTCTCCTCCATCATCATCCGCTGCAGGCGGTTCGCGGCGCGCACGCCGGTTTTCGCGTCAACGATATGGGTACCGAGCGGACGGGTGATCTGCCCGAGGCCCAGCTTTAACCGTTCGCCTAGCGCTGCCTGCTCGCTCACGCCGGCGAATTCATCGCTGAGATCGCTGCGCTCGCGGTGGTTACCGTTTTCATCGAGGATCAGCCAGTACGCGTGCATCTGGGCGAACTTCTCTTCCGGGGTCATACGCGCCAGTAAATCGGCGACGCGCTCGTGCACGGGACGTCCCGCGTCCTTATAGATAGCTGTCATGTTTTACTCCTGTAGTGCGGAAGGGGTTGCCGGGCTGAGCTGCCCCGCTTCGGGTCTGACTTCACGTTTGCTGGCTAGCTCACGGGCGATGGAATCCACCAGCCGGCTGTTAAGCTTGTAGATGGCCAGCAGCGCGACCATGCAGAGGAACAGCGCGCAAGGGATGAGGGTGAACAGCGCGTTGATGGTCGAGAGAACGCCTGGCGCCTGGGTTGCCTGTCCCGGGGCGTAATCCACCATGCCAAGCACCCAGCCGACGACCGCGCCGCCCAGCGCAGGCCAAATTTGATGGCAAACAGCGCGGTGGAGAAGACCAGCCCGTCCAGGCGGCGGCCGCTGCGATGCTCTTCGTAGTCGACCACATCGGAGAACATGGTCCACTGGAGCGGCGTGGTGAGGTTTTGAATAAAGCTAAAGACGATGTTGAGGCCAAAGATCAGCCACACCTGCGAAGGCGGCAGGAAGAAAATCAGCGCACCAAAAATCACGAAGGAAATTATCGTCCACTGATAGGCGCGCACGCGGTCAAATTTTCCCAGCAGCCGTTCAGATAATAATGCGCCGCTTAGGGAGGCCACCATGCCGGAAACAATAAAGGCAAAAACCAGATCCGGGCGCAACAGCACATAGTTCACGTAATACATCGTGGCGGAACCGCGCGTCACCACCGCCGTTAACAGCAAAATATTAAACAGGAACACAATACGCCACTGGCTGTTCCCGGCCAGCAGTTTTAAATCGGTGAGCATCGAGCCGGAGGTATCATTGCGCGGCGAATAACGCTCGCGGGTCATCAGGAAACAGCAGAAGAACAGAACGATTCCCAGCAGGCCCATCAGACTCATGGCATAGAAATAGCCTTTCTGCACGTTGCCCTGGCCTAACAATGAGACCAGCGGCAGGGCAATAACCGTCACAATCAACCCGCCGATAAACGACAGGCCAAAACGCCACGACTGCAGAGAATGACGCTCGCGCGGGTCCAGCGTCAGCGCGCCGGGCATGGCGCAGTAAGGCACGTTAATCGCGGAGTAAATCAGGCTTAAAATTGCGTAGGTCACGCAGGCATAGACGATTTTCGCCGTCGGCCCCACGTCCGGTACATAGAAAGTGATAAGGCAGCTTACGCCAAACGTGATGGCGAACCACAGCAGCCAGGGACGGAAACGTCCGTGACGCGTCTGTGTGCGGTCAACCAGCGCGCCAATGCACGGGTCGACAAACGCATCGACCACGCGCACCACTAAAAACATGGTGCCCATAATCGCGGCGGGAAGCCCAAAAACGTCTGTATAAAAATAAGCGAGAAATAACGTTGCCGTTTGCCAGACCAGCGCGCTGGCCATATCACCTAAGCCATAACCTATTTTATCTTTGGTACGCAATACAGAGGAGAGTGTCATTGTTATTTGCCTTTTTATCAGGTTAAAACGTATTTCAACCAGTTGCGCATCACTGAAAGAGAAATGCGCAGTAAGGCTCAAGTATTAGCAACGCGTTGCGCGCTAACAATTGTCTAAATTAACAGGCAAATTATGATATTTAGTTTTTTACTTTATTTGTGATGGGGAGCAAATAACAAATGAAATAAAAAAGGCGAGGAATAATATCCTCGCCTTTTCGGGTCAGCGTGGCGTTACTTGTTCAGTTCCGCCAGGCTCAGCCAGGTTTGCACCACCGTATCCGGGTTCAGGGACAGGCTATCGATCCCCTCTTCCATCAGCCAGGCGGCAAAGTCTTCATGGTCGGATGGACCCTGACCGCAAATCCCGACGTATTTGCCCTGCTTCTTCGCCGCGCGGATGGACATAGAAAGCAGCGCTTTCACCGCCTCGTTGCGCTCGTCGAACAGCTCGGAGACCACGCCGGAGTCACGGTCCAGACCCAGCGTCAGCTGCGTCATGTCGTTCGAGCCGATAGAGAAGCCGTCGAAATGTTCCAGGAACTGCTCGGCCAACAGGGCGTTGGACGGGATTTCGCACATCATGATGATCTTCAGCCCGTTCTCGCCGCGCTTCAGACCCTGACGCGCCAGCTCGTCAACAACGGCTTTCGCCTGATCGACGGTACGCACAAACGGGATCATGATTTCGACGTTGGTCAGCCCCATGTCGTTGCGCACGCGCTTCACCGCCTCGCACTCCAGCGCGAAACAGTCGCGGAAGCTGTCGGACACGTAGCGTCCGGCCCCGCGGAAGCCCAGCATCGGGTTCTCTTCTTCCGGCTCGTAACGCTCGCCGCCTACCAGGTTGGCGTATTCGTTAGACTTAAAGTCAGACAGACGCACAATCACGCGTTTCGGATAGAAAGCGGCGCCGAGCGTCGCGATCCCTTCGGTCAGACGGCCGACGTAGAACTCTTTCGGCGAGTCGTAGCCTTTCATCATCTCGCGGATTTCGTTCTGCAGCTTCGGATCCTGGTCGTCAAACTCCAGCAGCGCACGCGGGTGGACGCCGATCATACGGTTGATGATAAATTCCAGGCGCGCCAGGCCTACGCCTTCGTTCGGCAGGCAGGCGAAGTCGAACGCGCGGTCCGGGTTGCCGACGTTCATCATGATCTTCAGCGGCAGGTCAGGCATAGTGTCCACGCTGGAGCTCTTCACGCTGAAGTCGAGGATATCGGCATACACATAGCCGGTATCGCCTTCGGCACAGGAAACGGTCACGTTCTGGCCGTCCTTCATGCGCTCGGTGGCATCACCGCAGCCGACAACCGCAGGAATACCCAGCTCGCGGGCAATGATCGCCGCGTGACAGGTACGACCGCCGCGGTTGGTAACGATAGCCGCCGCTTTCTTCATGATCGGTTCCCAGTCCGGATCGGTCATGTCGGTCACCAGCACGTCGCCTGGCTCAATACGGTTCATCTCGCTGATGTCGTGGATCACTTTAACCGGACCGGCACCGATGCGGTGACCGATAGCACGGCCTTCCGCCACGATTTTGCCCTGGGCGTGCAGCGTATAACGCTCCATCACCTGGCCGCGAGAGCGGACGGTTTCCGGGCGCGCCTGCACGATAAACAGCTTGCCCGTGTTACCGTCTTTCGCCCATTCGATGTCCATCGGACGGCCGTAGTGTTTTTCAATCTGCACCGCCTGCTTCGCCAGCTCCTGCACTTCGGCGTCGGTCAGGGAGAAGCGGTCGCGCTGCTCCTGCGGTACATCTTCAATTTTAACCTGCTTGCCATGCTCCTGCGTTGGGGCATAGATCATACGGATTTTTTTCGAACCCATGGTGCGGCGCACTACCGCCGGACGGCCAGCTGCTAGCGTAGGCTTATGAACATAGAATTCGTCAGGGTTTACCGCACCCTGCACGACCATCTCACCCAGGCCCCACGCGGAGGTGATAAACACCACCTGGTCGAAGCCGGATTCAGTATCAATGGAGAACATCACGCCGGATGAGCCCACGTCCGAGCGCACCATGCGCTGTACGCCAGCGGAGAGCGCCACGCCGCGATGGTCGTAGCCCTGATGCACGCGATAGGAGATGGCACGGTCGTTGAACAGGGAAGCAAACACGTGCTTCACGGCCACCAGCACCGCATCGTAACCCTGGACGTTCAGGAAGGTTTCCTGCTGTCCGGCAAACGAGGCGTCCGGCATATCTTCTGCGGTCGCAGAGGAACGTACGGCAAAGGAGGCCTGCGCATCGTCAGCGGAGAGCTGGTTGTACGCGTCGTGAATGGCTTTTTCCAGTTCCGGCTGGAAAGGTGTGTCGATGATCCACTGGCGGATCTGCGCCCCGGCTTTGGCAAGCTCGGTGACGTCATCAATATCCGTTTTATCCAGCAGGTCGTAAATGCGCTGGTTAACACCGCTCTGGTCTAAAAACAGGTTAAAGGCATCGGCGGTGGTGGCAAACCCGTTCGGTACGGAGACACCCATACCCGAGAGGTTTGTAATCATTTCACCCAGGGAGGCATTTTTGCCCCCAACTCTGTCTACATCATTCATGCCGAGTTGGTTATACCAAAGCACCAGCGGTGACGAGCCATTGTTGGACATCGAAACAATCCTTTTGTGATATTTGATCGGAGTAAGTAACACCTGACTACGTTTTTATACTGGCATATTTATTTCCGCTAAAAAAACGGTGAATCGTGTAAGCAATTTAAAATTTCAACTTTTCGGATACTTTCCCATCAACGATTAACCCGATGATTCCTCTATATTCAGCCAGAAACCCCAAAAATAAAGTCGCTATTTGAAAAATGAAATCCACTTTTCAGGAAAATCAAAAACAGTGTTTCATTCATAATTAGGATAAGTTCTTTGCTGTGTAAATTACTTTTTTAATTTATGCTTTCAGACAATTACGTCTGATATTCAGGGTGGGTAAAATGGATAGTGCTGTCGATCGTCACGTTTTTTATATTTCTGATGGTACGGCGATCACCGCCGAGGTGCTGGGCCACGCGGTGATGTCGCAGTTTCCCGTATCGATCAACAGCATTACGCTGCCGTTTGTCGAAAATGAGAGCCGCGCCAAAGCGGTGAAGGACCAGATCGACGCCATTTACCAGCAGACCGGCGTCCGCCCGCTGGTGTTCTACTCCATCGTTATCCCCGAGATTCGCTCCATCATTCTGCAGAGTGAAGGCTTCTGCCAGGATATCGTGCAGGCGCTGGTGGCTCCGCTGCAAAGCGAGCTGAAGCTCGACCCGACCCCTATCGCCCACCGTACCCACGGGCTGAACCCCGGCAACCTGACCAAGTACGACGCGCGTATTGCCGCCATCGATTACACCCTTGCGCACGACGACGGTATCTCGCTGCGCAATCTCGACCAGGCGCAGGTGATCCTGCTTGGCGTGTCGCGCTGCGGCAAAACGCCGACGAGTCTCTACCTGGCGATGCAGTTCGGCATTCGCGCCGCCAACTACCCGTTTATCGCTGACGATATGGATAACCTGGTGCTGCCCGCTGCCCTCAAGCCGCTGCAGCACAAGCTGTTCGGGCTGACCATTAATCCGGAGCGCCTTGCCGCTATCCGCGAAGAGCGCCGCGAGAACAGCCGCTACGCCTCCATGCGCCAGTGCCGGATGGAGGTCTCCGAAGTGGAAGCCCTGTACCGCAAAAATCAGATCCCATGGCTGAACAGCACCAACTATTCGGTGGAAGAAATTGCCACAAAAATTCTCGACATCATGGGGCTAAACCGCCGCATGTACTAATATGCTAGTACATTAACTCAGATTCAGGTATCATCATCGGCAACCTCGGGGCGGTGTCGCCCCGAACTTGAAATCAGCAGGGATTGGTTTAAGGTGATGCCCATCACTTCCCGGTAGTCTGCCGATGAAGCAAAAATTTTCTGAGACATTCCATGAATAAAACCGATGAACTCCGCACTGCGCGCATTGACAGCCTGGTTACGCCGGCTGAACTGGCCCAGCGGCATCCTGTTTCCGCTGCCGTTGCGGAACACGTGACGGCCTCCCGCCGCCGCATTGAAAAAATCCTCAATGGTGAAGACAAGCGTCTTCTGGTGGTGATTGGTCCCTGCTCCATCCACGACCTGGATGCCGCGATGGATTATGCAAAACGGCTTCAGGGCCTGCGGGATAAGTATCAGCACCGCCTTGAGATTGTTATGCGCACCTACTTTGAAAAACCGCGGACCGTGGTGGGCTGGAAAGGGCTGATCTCCGATCCTGACCTCAACGGCAGCTATCGCGTGAACCACGGCATCGAGCTGGCGCGGAAGCTGCTTTTGCAGGTCAACGAGCTGGGCGTGCCGACGGCAACCGAGTTTCTCGATATGGTGACCGGGCAGTTTATCGCCGATCTGATCAGCTGGGGCGCAATTGGCGCACGCACCACCGAAAGCCAAATCCACCGCGAGATGGCCTCCGCCCTCTCCTGCCCGGTCGGCTTTAAAAACGGGACCGATGGCAACACCCGTATTGCGGTTGATGCCATCCGCGCGGCCCGTGCCAGCCATATGTTCCTGTCGCCGGATAAAAGCGGTCATATGACCATCTACCAGACCAGCGGTAACCCTTACGGGCACATCATTATGCGCGGCGGGAAGAAACCGAATTACCATGCACAAGATATTGCGGCGGCCTGTGAAACCCTGGCCGAATTCGACCTGCCGGAACATCTGGTAGTGGATTTCAGCCACGGCAACTGCCAGAAGCAGCATCGCCGCCAGCTGGACGTCTGCGATGAGATCTGCCAGCAGATCCGCAGCGGCTCGACCGCCGTTGCCGGGATTATGGCCGAGAGCTTCATCAAGGAAGGCACGCAGAAAATCGTTGCCGGACAGCAGATGGTTTACGGCCAGTCGATCACCGACCCGTGCCTGAGCTGGGAAGACAGCGAGCTGCTGCTGGAGAAGCTGGCTGCAGCAGTAGATACCCGCTTCTGAAGCATGCGGGTCAGCCGGGTCACACCGCCTGACCCGGCTGATAAAAATCCTTCAGCGTTTCCAGCAGGGCATGCGCCGCTTTTGAGAGCTGCGTGTGCCCGGGATGGATCGCCCCAATGCACTTTTCAATCGGCGGGTTATCCAGCGGAATACAGACCGCGCCCAGTGCCGTCATCTGCGCCTCGCAGAGCGCCGGGACGGCGCTGCCGCCCAGCCCGCTCGCGACCATTCGCCCGACCGTAACCAGCTGATGGCTCTCCAGCGCGACGTCCAGCTTTCTGCCGCTTCGCGCCAGCTCCTCCTCCATCATCAGACGTACCGCCGAGGGGCGCTGCAGGGTGATGAAATCCAGCGTCAGCAGCGCTTCCCATGTAAGGCGCTTCTTGCCCGCCAGCGAGGAATCTTTCGGCACAATGGCTACAAACCTGTCGAGGCCCAGCGGCGTAAACAGCAGGTTGTGCGTGGGCGCGGGCTCAAAGGCGATGCCCATCTCCACGCGCCCTTCCCGCACCATCTCTATCACCTGCTCGTTGATAACGTCATGCACGGTGACGTTGATTCCGGCATGGCGATCGCGAAACGCTTTCAGCACCTCGGGCAGGACATTCGCGGCAAACGACGGCATGGCCGCAACCGAAATTTTACCGCGCTGCAGGGTAAAGCACTGGTGCATCGCCTCTTCGACGTTATCCCAGTCGGCAAGCAGCTGGCGCGCCATCGGCAAAAACGTCTCGCCCTCCTGCGTCAGCGCGACCTTGCGCGTGCTCCGCTGCAGCAGCGGTCCGCCGAGCGCGTCCTCCAGCGCTTTAATCGTCAGGCTCAGGGCCGGCTGGGAAAGATTCAGCCGTTCGCTGGCGTGCGCGAAATTGAGAGTGTGAGCTACCGCTAAAAACGCGCGTAACTGTTTGACACTCATTCTCATTTTTCACCTTGTTAACTAATTGAAAAAATTTAGTTAACATGAAATTAATAAAAAAACCAAATGAGTGGGTCACAAATTCAAAATTAACAAATGAGTCGCCGCCCCTAATGATACCGCCACGGTTAAGAGGAGGAATGACGATGGCGGGACTGGATAAGCGCGTCGACAGCTACGCGCAGGCGCTGGATGGGCTGACGGACGGGATGACTTTGCTGGCGGGCGGCTTCGGCCTGTGCGGTATTCCGGAGAACCTGATTGCAGAGGTCAGACGCCGTCAGGTGAAAGATCTGACGGTGGTATCAAACAACTGCGGCGTGGACGGCTTC
Source organism: Enterobacter sp. (assembly GCF_977039595.1). Classification (NCBI taxonomy): domain Bacteria; kingdom Pseudomonadati; phylum Pseudomonadota; class Gammaproteobacteria; order Enterobacterales; family Enterobacteriaceae; genus Enterobacter; species Enterobacter sp. The sequence continues at coordinate 8,889 of NZ_CDRQYH010000037.1, read as the reverse complement.
GGTCTCGGGCTTCTGCTTGAGACGCGGCAGGTTCGCAAAGTGGTGGCCTCTTACGTCGGCGAAAACGCGCTGTTCGAGCAGCAGGTGCTGAGCGGCGAACTGGAGATTGAACTCACGCCTCAGGGCACGCTGGCGGAAAAGGTGCGCGCGGGCGGTGCGGGTATCCCGGCATTTTACACGGCCACCGGCTACGGCACGCCCGTGGCTACCGGCAAAGACGTGCGCCAGTTTGCCGGTAAGCACTACATCCTCGAAGAGGCCATTACCGGTGATTTCGCGCTGATCAAGGGCTGGAAAGCGGACTGGTACGGCAACGTCGTCTACCGGCATACCGCGCAAAATTTTAATCCGCTGATGGCAACGGCGGGCCGGATAACGGTCGTCGAGGTGGAAGAGATTGTTCCCCCGGGCGAGCTGCCCCCGTCGTCCATTCATACCCCGGGCATTTACGTCGACAGGCTGATTGTCGGCCAGTTTGAAAAACGTATTGAACAGCGCACCCTGCGCGCGGAAGGAGTGTGACGATGTTAACCCGTGAACAGATGGCCATGCGCGTCGCCCGCGAGCTGCGCGACGGATATTACGTCAACCTGGGGATCGGTATTCCTACCCTGGTGGCGAACTACATTCCGGAAGGAATGGACGTGATGCTTCAGTCGGAAAACGGACTGCTGGGGATGGGCGCGTTTCCTGACGAAAAGAGCCTTGATGCGGACATGATCAACGCCGGTAAACAGACCGTGACCGCACGGACAGGCGCGGCCATTTTCGACTCGGCCCAGTCGTTTGCCATGATCCGCGGCGGCCATGTTGACCTGACTGTGCTGGGCGCGTTTGAGGTGGATGTCGAAGGCAATATCGCCTCGTGGATGATCCCCGGAAAGATGGTGAAGGGTATGGGCGGCGCGATGGATCTCGTCGCCGGAGCGCAGAACATCATTGTGGTGATGACCCACGCGTCGAAAAGCGGTGAGTCAAAGCTGCTGTCGCGCTGCACGCTGCCGCTCACGGGGGTGGGCTGTATCCGCCGGGTCTTAACCGACCTCGCGCTGCTCGAGATCGCGGACGGCGCGTTCATCCTGCGGGAATACGCCCCCGGCGTCAGTATCGATGAAATCGCGGCGAAAACGGCCGGGAAAATGATTGTGGCGGACGACGTTCGCGAGATGCGCTTTAGCTGAGGACTCACCATGAAAGAGGTCATGATTGTCGGGGCAACGCGAACCCCCATTGGCAGTTTTCGCGGATCGCTCGCGCCCCTCTCTGCGGCCGAGCTGGGAGCCGTCGCGGTTCATCGTCTGCTTGAAAGCAGCGGTCTTCCAGCAGAGACGATAGACGAGGTGATTTTCGGCCAGGTGCTGACGGCGGGATGCGGGCAAAACCCTGCGCGTCAGACGGCCATCGCCGCCGGGTTACCCGTCAGCACGCCGGCGACTACGGTCAACCTGGTGTGCGGCGCGGGCTTGAAAGCGGTGCAGCTCGCCGCGCAGGCGATCCGATGCGGCGACGCGGACGCGATTATCGCAGGCGGTCAGGAGAGCATGAGCAACGCCCCCTATCTACTGGACGGCGCGCGTTCAGGGCTGCGTTTTGGCCATACGGGCCTGCAGGACAGCATGATTACGGACGGCCTGTGGGATGCGTTCAACGATTACCACATGGGGATCACCGCTGAAAACGTCGCCCGGCAGTTTGGCGTTTCCCGCGAAGAGCAGGACGCCTTCGCTGCCCGGTCGCAGCAGAAAGCGGCTTCCGCCGCGGAAGCGGGTCGTTTTGACCCGGAGATTGCGCCGGTGACGGTGAAACAGGGTAAAAAGCCTCCGCTTATTGTCAGCCGTGACGAGCAGCCCCGGCCAGGCACCACCGCCGAGCAGCTTGCGCAGCTGCGCCCCGCCTTTTTGCAGGAGGAAGGCACGGTCACGGCCGGAAATGCCTCCACCCTCAACGACGGTGCCGCTGCGGTGCTGCTGATGAGCGGCGAAAACGCACGGGCGAGCGGACTGCCGATCCTGGGCCGCATCGTGAGTTACGCCGTGACGGGCGTTGATCCGGCGGTGATGGGCATCGGTCCGGTCAGCGCCTGCCAGACCGCGCTGGCACGAGCGGGCTGGACGCTCGATGACGTGGACCTCATTGAAGCCAATGAAGCCTTTGCCGCGCAGGCGCTGGCGGTGGGCAAGCAGCTCGGCTGGGATGAGCGAAAGGTGAACGTTAACGGCGGCGCGATCGCCCTGGGTCATCCGATTGGCGCCTCCGGCTGCCGCATCCTCGTGACGCTGCTGTACGAAATGCAGCGCCGTGACGTTAAAAAAGGATTCGTCACCCTGTGCGTAGGCGGCGGGCAAGGCATCGCCCTCACCGTTGAACGTTAAGCATCTCGTTGGTACCCGAAAATAATTAAAGTGAGGAGTCGTAATGAGCGTGTTAATTGCCCTGGCGGCGCTGGGGCTGCTGATGCTGGCGGCCTATCGCGGATATAGCGTGATTTTGTTTGCGCCGATTGCGGCACTCGGTGCCGTACTGCTGACCGATCCGGGCGCCGTCGGCCCAACCTTTACCGGCCTGTTCATGGAAAAGATGGTGGGCTTCGTCAAGCTCTACTTCCCGGTGTTCCTGCTGGGTGCGGTGTTTGGCAAACTGATTGAGCTCTCCGGCTTCTCGCGATCCATCGTCGCCACCGCGATTCAGATCCTGGGCCGTCGCCACGCCATCCCGGTAATTGTCCTGGTATGTGCGCTGTTAACCTACGGCGGCGTGTCGCTGTTCGTGGTGGCGTTTGCGGTTTATCCGTTCGCCGCGGAGCTGTTCCGCCAGAGCGGTATCCCTAAACGGCTGATCCCGGCCACCGTGGCGCTGGGGGCCTTCTCGTTTACCATGGATGCCCTGCCCGGTACGCCGCAGATCCAAAACATCATCCCCACCAGCTTCTTTGGTACCAACGCCTGGGCCGCACCGTGGCTGGGGCTGTTCGGATCTCTGTTTATTATCGTCTTTGGCCTGCTCTGGCTGGAGCGCCAGCGTCGTAAGGCGCTCAGCAACAACGAGGGTTATGGCACGGATCTGAAAAATGAACCGGAGACGCCGGACAACATTAACCTCCCTCACCCGCTGATTGCTATCTCCCCGCTGCTGGTGGTGGGCATACTGAATCTGCTGTTTACCCGCTGGATCCCCGGCTGGTACGGCACGACCCACGAGCTGACCCTGCCCGGTCTGGCGAAACCGATTGTGACCGAGGTGGGCAAGATCACCGCCATCTGGGCCGTTGAAGCGGCGCTGATCGCCGGTATCTTGCTGGTGCTTATTTTTGGCTTTCGCAACATCCGGGGGCGTCTGGCGGAAGGCAGCCGGACCGCGGTGAGCGGCGCCATTCTTGCGGCGATGAATACTGCCTCGGAGTATGGTTTCGGCGCGGTTATCGCCGCCCTGCCCGGTTTTCTGGTGTTATCCCACGCGCTGGCGGCTATTCCGAATCCGCTGCTGAATGAGGCCATCAGCGTGACGGTGCTTGCGGGGATCACCGGCTCGGCGTCCGGGGGGATGAGTATTGCGCTCGCCGCCATGTCCGACTCGTTTGTCGCCGCCGCCCACGCCGCCAATATCCCGCTTGAGGTGCTGCACCGCGTGGCTTCAATGGCGAGCGGCGGTATGGATACGCTGCCCCATAACGGCGCGGTGATTACCCTGCTGGCTATCACTGGCCTGAGCCATCGCCAGGCCTACGGCGGCATTTTCGCTATCACCATCATTAAAAGTCTTGCAGTGCTTTTTGTCATTGCCGTGTTTTATCTGACCGGCATTGTGTAAGGAGAGAAAGATGAATCTGAACGGTAAAACCGCCCTGGTCACCGGCTCGACCAGCGGCATTGGCCTTGGGATCGCCCGCGTACTGGCGAAGGCCGGGGCGCAGCTTATCCTCAACGGTTTCGGCGATAGCGAATCAGCAAGAGAAGCTATTGCGCACCTGGGCAAAAAGCCGGGCTATCACGATGCGGACCTGCGTGACGTGCTGGAAATTGAAGCTATGATGCGCTACGCCGAATCGCAGTTTGGCGGCGTGGACATTCTTGTTAACAACGCTGGCATACAGCACGTGGCGCCGGTTGACGCGTTTCCGGTAGAGAAATGGAACGACATTATCGCCATTAACCTCTCGTCGGTGTTTCACACCAGCCGGCTGGCGCTCCCTGCCATGCGCGAGAAAAACTGGGGGCGCATCATTAATATCGCCTCCGTTCACGGGCTGGTCGCGTCAAAAGAGAAGTCGGCCTACGTTGCTGCCAAGCACGGCGTGGTGGGCTTTACGAAATCGCTGGCGCTGGAAACCGCGCGCACCGGCATTACCGCCAATGCGATCTGTCCCGGCTGGGTACTGACGCCGCTGGTGCAACAGCAAATCGACAAGCGTATCGCCGACGGCATTCCGCCGGAGCAGGCTCGGGAACAGCTTCTGGGGGAGAAACAGCCTTCGGGCGAGTTTGTTACCCCGGAGCAGCTGGGCGAACTGGCGCTGTTTTTGTGCAGCGACAGCGCCGTTAACGTTCGCGGCGCCGCGTGGAATATGGATGGCGGCTGGGTCGCGCAGTGATGTTCAGGCCGGGTAAGGCAAAGCCGCCTCCCGGCAAAAAATCTCTAGCTTGAGCAACTGACCTCCAGCCGCTTGCCCCAGTCAGGTGGGCGGCTGACGTAATCATCATCACGGTCGGCAAACGGCGTGCGCAGCGCCACGTGCAGACGGTGTAACTCGTCGTACTCGCCCTGCTCCGCCTGCTCAATCGCCCGCTGCGCCAGCCAGTTGCGCAACACCATCGCCGGGTTCGTGGCGTTCATCTGCGTCTGGCGAGTCGCATCATCTACCTCTTCCTGCTGCAGCCGCGCGCGGTACGATGCAAACCAGTCGTCAAACGCCTGTCTGTCAATAAACTCATCGCGCAGAGGCGAGGCGGCGCTGTGCTGCTCCGTCTGCCCCAGCATCCGGAAGGTGCGCGTATAATCGCTGCCCTCGCGCGCCATCAGGGCAAACAGGCCATTGAGGATGTCGTTATCGCCCCTCTCCTGCGTCACCAGCCCCAGCTTGTTGCGCATCAGCGTGCCATATTCCCACAGTAATATGTCCTGATAGCTGTCGAGCGCATCATTCAGGGCATCAACGTCGATAAACGGCGACAGGGTTTGCGCAAGCCGCTGCAGGTTCCACAGGCCCACCGCGGGCTGATTGTCAAAGCTGTAGCGCCCCTGATAGTCGGAGTGGTTGCAGATATACCCCGGCTGATAATCGTCCAGGAAACCAAACGGGCCGTAGTCGAAGGTCAACCCGAGAAGCGACATGTTGTCCGTATTCATAACGCCATGGGCAAAGCCTACCGTTTGCCAGCGGGCAATCAGGGTTGCGGTACGGGCCACCACATCCCTGAACCAGAGCACGTATTTATCCGCCTCGTCCATCAGATGCGCCCAGTGGTGGCGAATGGCAAAGTCTGCCAGCTGGCGCACCTTTTCCGGCTCGCGACGATAGTAAAAGTGCTCAAAATGACCGAAGCGCAGATGGCTTTGCGCGATACGCATCAGCATTGCGCCCTTTTCCACGGTTTCGCGCACAACCGGCGTATCGCTGGTAACGATCGACAGCGCGCGGGTGGTGGGGATCCCCAGGGCATGCATCGCTTCGGAGCCCAGGCATTCGCGGATCGTTGAACGCAGAACCGCACGCCCGTCGCCCATTCGCGAATAGGGCGTCAGGCCCGCGCCTTTCAGGTGCCAGTCAACCGTCTCTCCGTTGGGAAGCCGTTGTTCACCGAGCAGGATCCCCCTGCCGTCGCCCAGTTGACCCGCCCAGACGCCAAACTGATGTCCGCTATAAACCTGCGCCAGTGGTTGCATTCCGGCGAGTAACGTTTCACCTCCCCAGACGCCAGCGCCCTCTGAACGCTGAAACAGCTCAGGCGGAATGGCCAGTTCTTCTGCCAGCAAATCGTTATGCCAGATAAGGCGTGAATTTTGTAACGGTGTTGGTTTGAGTGCGGTGTAAAAGCCGGGCAACTCGTCATGCCATTGAGCAGTAAAAGACAGGGTCATAGGTCCTCCTGCTTTTAGTGTAGAGGGTTTACCCGGACTTAAACACGGGCGAAAGCAAGGGTTATCGCTGCTGAACCAGCGTTGTAACGTGCTCGGCAGAGACGGCTGGCCAAAGTGCGCCCTGCATGGCGCCAAAATTGAAGGACAACACGCGTTGCAACAGGCTGTGATCGTCAATGCCCGAGACGATCACTGACTGGCAATGCGGTGTGATTTGCCAGAGGATGGCGCGCATAAAAGGCTCAAAAGAGAGCTCCGGTGCGCGCTGCTGAATGAATCCTTTATCGAGGATAACCCGTTTAAATAATCCATCATAGACAGCTTTGAGCGAGGCGGCGCCTGCGCCAAAGTTTGCCAGCACCAACGGGAAATGGATTGCCATTCTCGCCAGCTGCAGATCGTCCTTGCCGTTATTTAAACCTGGATAATTCTCATTAACAGTAAACTCAAGAAACGGATAACGCTCAAGAATTGAAACAGCGTTTCCATTACTTAATAAAAATTCAACTATTGCAGGTGTAATATTGATCCATGCAATTAACTGATGCTGGATAAAAAACAGTTTACAGGTATCAAGCAATTGCAGTTTTTCGTTAAAAAGCACTAACTCTTCAGCTGCTGAAAGCCGAGGGGTAACGAGTTCAGTGGGGATCCTCACATCGCTGCCGACGCCAGTAAAGTTAACCAGAACCTCTAAACCTTTAAGCTCCCCTGCGCTATTACGGGCGGGCAGAAGCAGCAGTTCAGACTGGTAAGCATTATCTAGCGTAATAATCATTGCACTCGCTCCGCATTAAAGATGAGAGAGGACATCCTGGAGCAATTGCCGACACAATTCCACTGTCTTGATTTTAATAAGAATAATTTCATTAGTTCCGTATTTATTTTCAGATTTATCCCTGAATCTAAAATAATTTTATCCTGGTTGCAAAATAATAGCCAGTTTTAGATAAAACAGACACATGCAGGATTCGATAATTTTAGATAAATTTAACTTTAAGCATCTTATTTGAGAAAAAACGGCATGATTTATTAGTTACCATGCCGCCATAAGAGAAGTTTCTGACAAAGACTATATACGTCGTGCCTGCCAGAAATTTTTACGCCAGTAAACATTATCAAGAGAAGAACGCATCACGCCGCGGCTGGTCGAGGCGTGAATGAACTGATTGTCTGTATCATAAATGCCCACGTGCAGACCACTTTCACCCGAGCCGGTTTTGAAGAAAACCAGGTCCCCGGGTAGTAGATCGTCTTTATCAATTTCAGTACCAATTTCGGCCTGCTTGCGCGTTTCGCGAGGAAGCTGTAAATCAAACTTGTCGCGAAACGTCATCAGAACGAAGCCGGAGCAATCTACGCCGCCGCGGCTCATGCCACCGTAGCGATAAGGCGTACCGCGCCAGTTGCTCAGCTGGTCGTTGAGGCTGGCAATGACGGTGATCGAATCTGAAAGCCGTGGGTTAGGCGGCGGCGCACGATGGCTACTGCATCCCGCAAGAAAGAGTGCGGCCATCAGGATAAACCAGAATCGCATTTTCAGACGAATCCTCTGCTTTTTTTGTTCTTTTCGTAATTTAGCGTGCAATTGTGCTAAGAGGCAAGAAACGGTTACGTTTGCCCGGTAGAAATCAGCATCTTATGTCCCTCTATATCCAGCCTTCGGAACGACATGTTGTATGCGCGGGCAAGATGGGGCGGCGTAAGCACCTGATCCCGAGTACCGCTGGCGACCATCTTTCCCTGCGACAGTAGCCACACCCGGTGGGCATGACGCAGCGTGTGGTTGAGGTCATGACTGCTCATCACCACGGCGATGCCTTGTCGGCTCAGGGCGCTTAAAAGCGTATCCAGTGCTGCCTGCTGCGCCACATCCAGACCGCTCATGGGTTCATCGAGAAGCAGCATCCGCCCGTGAGGATTGCCTGCCGGGTGGATCTGAAGGATGACAGCCGCCAGTCGCACCCGCTGCCACTCTCCGCCGGAAAGCTGGCTGGCGTGCCGGGATAGTTTATCTTCCAGCCCGAGTGCCGCGGCCACGTCAGTCAGCAGTACCGTATGTTGTTTGTCGTGCAAATGCAGCATCAGATAATGCCAGACCGGCATCGCAAAGGGCGGCACCTGCTGCTGCACGAGGTAACTGCGCCGATGCGCCAGCGAGACCGGTGACCAGTCGGCGAGCGTATGCTCAAGCAGCGTTATCTGCCCTTCTCCGTCAGTCATGCCTGCCATCCGTGCCAGCAGCGTGCTCTTTCCTGCGCCGTTCGGCCCGACAAGATGCAGGATTTCTCCCGCATTGACGGCGCCGGTCATCGGCTCAAGACGTCCCCTCTCGGCAACGTCCATGAGCTGCATCAGCAAAGACATTATTTCGCCAGCGCCAGCTTGATCGATTCCATGACGATCGGATCTTCTGGGGTCATATCGGGCGAAAAACGCTGAACGACCTGGCCATCGCGACCAATCAGGAATTTTTCAAAATTCCACAGGATATCGTCCGGGTAAAGCGGCGCGCGTCCTTTGCTGGCCATGCGTTCATAAAAACCGCTTCCTTCAGGCGCAACGGCCTTCGGCGCGGCAGCGATCAGCTTCGCATACAGCGGATGGCGGTCTTCGCCATTGACATCGATTTTGCTGAACATCGGGAACGTCACGCCATAGGTGGTGCTGCAGAAGGTTTTAATCTCTTCTTCGCTGCCCGGCTCCTGGCCCAGGAACTGGTTGCACGGGAATCCCAGCACGGTAAAACCGTCTTTCTCCCAGGCCTTCTGAATATTTTCCAGCTGCTCGTACTGCGGCGTCAGGCCACATTTG
>NZ_CDRQYH010000036.1:9105-39672 GCF_977039595.1 Enterobacter sp. | reverse complement strand
GGCACACTTTACGCTGTTCGCGTGGGTATTCGGCGCGCTGTGCTGGCTGACCACCACAACGCGCGTCTGGAGCGGCTATGTGACGCTGAAGTCACTCAACCCTTAGAGAGCGCTCTCTGGACCGCGCTCTCCGCTGGTGACCGGGTTCTGCGGGTGACTGCTCCATTCGTACCAGCCGCCGTCATAGACGGCGACATTCTTCCAGCCCATCGCACGGGCGTACATAAAGGTTTCGGACGCCCGCCAGCCGGTGCCGCAGTAAAACGCGACGTGCTGTTCCGGCAGAATATTCCAGCGCTTCCACTGGGCGGCGATATCGTCCGCGCTGCGCATGGTGCCATCCGGGTTATGGAAATCCTCCATGTGGGTCGCATCACTGCCCGCGTGGCCCCAGCGGGCACCGGCAATTTCACCTTTTGGTTTGATGTAGCTGTAGCCGCTGGTTTCGCCGATGAACTCCGGCCACGAGCGAATGCTGACCAGGGAGGCATCCTGACGGTGCAGCATGCCGCGCGCCTGTTCCATATCCACCATCAGCTGCGGCTGACCGGGGATCGGCGCGCCAAAATCGGGGGCGGGCGTCACTTTATCGGGCGTGCCGCGCTCAACCGGCAGGCCTGCATCTGACCACGCCTTCCAGCCGCCGTCGAGAATACGCACATCCTTCACGCCCGCATACAGCATAATCTGCGCCACGCGCGCGGCGGCGTAGACGTCGCGGCCATACAAAATGACGGTGGTATCGTGACGGATCCCGTGCTTCGCCAGCATCGCTTTGAGCTTGTCGTCGGAGACTTTATTCCACAGCGGCTCGCTTTCCACCTCGTTGGTGTCGATATACCCCGCGCCGGGAATGTGGTTCAGCAGGTAAAACTTCGGTGCGCCCCACGCGGCCTCAATCACTTTCCAGTCACCTGACGGCGCAGCGGTGATGGGTTTACCCTGCTGGAGGCGATGGATCCACTCCGGGTAAACCAGCTGTTCAAAGTGCGGCAGGCGCTGAAGGCGCTCGGGCGTCTGCAGAGCGTCGCTGAGCAGCGAAACGTGGCGATATCCTGCTTTCTCCAGACGGGCTTTCACCGCCTGGTTATCCCTATCGTCACCGTACAGGGCGATGGCCGTCGCAGGGGTCAACTGATGCTGTTTTGCCCAAAGCGCAAGCTGCTCGTCACTCATTGCGCTAAGCCAGGCGGCAGCAAGGTTGAGTGCGGCGGGTTCATGCCCGGAAGGCGCGCGAAAAGTCTTTGGCCAGCCGTTATAAAACGCGCTGGCGCGGGTGTCGACAGGCGTGCCGTGCTGCGCCTGAAGCTGAGACAGCGTGATGGCGTTGGGCATATCAGCCGCCAGAGAGGAAAAAGAAGCGAGGCCGCAGAGCAGAGCCAGCGCGGTCAGTTGAGAAACACGTTTCATCGAATAACCTGACGTCAATAAAAGAGGGGTGCATTGTCGTCTCTCCCGAAACGGAAAACATTGCGTTAGCACATTATTGCCAGCGAGAAATCTCAATCAGCTTGCCGCCGGGCGGAATATCGTCCTCATCGTGCGTGACCAGCACTACTGGAATATTGCGTGCGCGGACGGCGTCAAACACCCATGCCCGAAATGAGGCCCGCAACGCTTTATCGAGGCGGCTGAACGGTTCATCCAGCAGCAGCGCCTGCGGCTCCGCGAGCAGGGCCCGCAGCAGGCTGACCCGGGCACGCTCCCCGCCGGAAAGGGTGGCCGGGTCGCTGGCGTAATGACCGCTCAGCCCCGCGGAATTCAGAGCCTGCTCGACCGCTTCCCGACGCGCGCGTCCGGCGATGCGCTCGGGCAGCGCCAGCAGCAAATTCTGCCCGACGCTGAACTGTTCGAACAGCAGCGCGTCCTGAAAGAGAATACCCAGCCCGCGGGACTCCACGGGAAGACCGTCGCAGCGACGCGCGTCGAGCCACAGTTCGCCCCGCGCCTGGAAATCGTCTGACAGCGCGCCGACCATCCAGGCAAAAAGGGTCGATTTGCCGCTGCCGGACGGCCCCATCAGGGTGACGATCTCCCCGCGGGGCACGCAAAAACTGACCTCGCGGAAAAGCGGTTCGATGGTGAGATCTTTTACCTTCAGCATTATCGTAATCCTTGACGGTAGCGGCCCGCGAGCCGGGATAAAAGGGCGGCAAGACCAAACACCGTGCCCGTGACCAGCAGTAATCCCAGCGCCCGGTTAGCGAGAATCGGGATGCTGCCTCCGCTGCTGAGCGCGACGGTTTCGGTGGTCAGCGTGGCGAAACGCCCCGCGCCAAGCCACAGCGTCGGCATGTATTGCGCCATGCTGACGGAAAAGCCGGTGGCAAAGGCCAGTAGCGCAGGGCGCACCAGCAGGGGGCATTTCACCAGGCAGAAGACTTTGGTCCGTCGCCAGCCGAGGGTTCTGGCGGTGAGGAGCAGCCGGGGATCGATCCGGCGCCAGGCGGGTTGCAGCACCAGCAGCGTCCACGGCAATACCCACAGAAGGTGGCTCCAGAGCACGGCGGCGTAGTGCCCGTCGATGCCCAGGTGCAACGCAATGGCATACTGGCCGGTGACGAGCGGGAGGGCCGGAAGGGCGAGCGGTAACCATACCCACAGCGTGCCGCGCTGCGGACCCCATTCCAGCCAGAGTAAGCCGACGACCAGGGCGATCAGGCCTGAAAGCAGACCGAAGGAAAGGCTGCTTCCCACCGGGCCAACGTCATCCCGTTGCGCCAGCAGCAGCAGCACCGCGGCGCACAGCACGCCGCACGCGGGCAGGAACCCGCTCAGTGCCCGTTCAGGCAGGGCGAGCTGCGACCGGGGACGCGTCCCCGCGACTTCCGGAATTGTGCGACGCCATGCTTTCCAGAGGCCGTACCCGAGGGCGGCAAGCGCGGCCAGCAGCAGAAGGAGAAGCAGGCACAGCAGCGTTCCTTTTGCCTGCTGCTGCGCGTCGCCCTGGCTCAGCCACTGCCAGGCCAGCACGGCCAGGGTAGGCGGGTTGCCGGGCCCGAGAACGATCGCCACATCCACGACCGAGAGCGACCATGCCAGCACCGCCAGCATCACTGCGCCGAGGACTGGCGCGATGGCCGGGAGAATCAGCCAGCTGAGCGTCTGAAAACGCCCGTAGCCAAAGGTTTGCAGGACGATCTTCTGCTGCGCGAGCCGCTTTTCCGGCAGCACGGCGTAAATCGCCCACAGCACAAACGCGCTCTCTTTGACCGCGAGCGTCAGGCCGAGCCCGGCGCCGTATCGGTCAAACGGCGGCGAACAGACGGTGCAGATTTGATAAAACAGACCGCCCTCGGCAAAAAGCAGTAATGCGCCGGTGGCGAACGCCACATGGGGGATCGCCAGCAGCCACGGCAGGCGGGTAGTGAGACGGCGCCAGCGCTTACCGGGCCATAAAAGGCTGACGAGGAAAAGGGCAATCAGCAACGCTCCCAGCGTGGCGATGAGCGTTGAGACCAGCGTAGCGACGGCCGCCTGCGGGAGCTGCGGATCGTTCACCAGCCGCTGCCAGTTTGTCAACGAAAACGCCGGTGCCAACAGCATGGCGCCTGCGGGCAGGAGCGGCAGATAAATTACCGCCATCGCCAGCCAGACTAGCCCGCTCAGCGGGTGCCGTAACGACGAAGCCATTCCTGCTCCAGCGCGTTCACCCAGGCGGACTGCGGCTCTGCAAGCACCTTTGGCAGCCCCTGAGGCGTATGGGCCAGCAGCTATTTGGCTTCACCTTCGGGCAGCGTTTTGGCATCCAGCACGCTCGGATCCCCCCAGATGGCCGGGTCGGCCTTGCGGATCTGCGCCTGCGGTGACAGCAGGAAATTAGCGACCACTTTTGCACCCGCGCTGGCGCCGGCATTGGCCGGAATCGCCACAAAATGGACGTTACCTAGCATCCCACTCTGGAAACCAAAGCTGTAGCTGTCGGCAGGCAGTTCGCCGCTCGCTATTTTTTGCTGACCATGGGCCGGGTTAAAGGTCAGCGACAGGTTCAGACTGCCGCTGGCAAGCAGGGCATCCATCCGTGCAGGGGAAGGGGGGAAATCTTTGCCTTCACGCCACAGCAGCGGGTGGAGCGTGTCCAGATAATCCCAGAGCGGGGCCGTGACCTCGGCAAAGGTGCTATCGGGGGCCTTTTGCAGCGCGTCCGGGTGAGCGGTCAGCGTCAGCAGCAGCTGCTCAAGAAATGCCGTGCCGGTAAAATCGGGCGGGCGCGGATAGCTGATCTTGCCGGGGTGCTGCTGCGCGTAAGCCAGCAGCGCCTGAGGATCCAGAGGCGGCGTCGGCATGCTGGCCTTGCGGGCGATAAAGGTTAGCTGCGCGCCGCCCCATGGCGCTTCCGCCCCGTCGGTTGGGACGGCAAAATCTTCCGTGACCGGTTTGCGGGTATCAACATAGCGCCAGTTTGGCAGCGTCTGCGCCCATCCGGTTTGCAGCAGGTTCGCCTCTTTCAGCGTGCGGAAGTTTTCGCCGTTAATCCACAGCAGGTCAACCGAGCCGTTGGTCTTACGCCCCGAGGCGGATTCGGTCTGAATACGTTTTACGGCGTCGGCAGCATCCGCCAGCGGGACGATTTTTAGGGTAATGGCATAGTGCGTTTGCATCTCGCCGCTGACCCATTCCAGATAGCGGTTGACCGCCGGATCGCCGCCCCAGGCGTTAAACCAGACGGTCTGGCCTTTAGCCTGTTGCTGAATGGCCTGCCAGCCGTCGGCGGCAAATAGGGGGGCTGCCAGCAGCAGACCGGTCAGAAACGTGCAAAAACGCACACGGCGCATAATGCCTCACTTTTTAGCAGACGGGAGAAAACGGGAAAACAGCCGGCGGGTGATCAGCGGTAATAACCCCAGTAGTGTAAAGGCTAATACCATGCCCGGCGACAAAATATCGCGCAGCGATGCCACTTTTCCCAGCTCGCGCCCGGCGTTCAGAAAGATAATCGTGGCGGGCAGCATGGCTGCCTGGCTGACCCACCAGTAGCGGCAGACGCCAATGCGGGTCAGCCCCATCAGCAAATTCACCAGGAAAAACGGGAACAGCGGCATCAGGCGCAGGGCAAAAAGAAAGTTCGCGCCGTCGCGCGCCATGCCGGTATTCACCGTACTCATCTGCCGGGCAAACCGCCGTTGCACCCAGTCGCGCAAAAAATAGCGGCTTGCGAGCATCGCAAGCGTCGCCCCGAGGGTGGAGGCAAACGAGACCAGCACGGTGCCTTCCAACAGGCTAAACAACGCCCCGCCCAGCAGGGTCAGGACCGCCGCGCCGGGTATCGAGAGGGCGGAGACCGCCACATAGACCGCAAAAAAGATCAGCGCGCTGCGCAGCGGCGCGTGGTCGACATAGGCGAGTAACGCCTGATGGTGGGTTTTAATCCCTTCCAGGGAGAGGGTTCCCGGGGGAAGCATGACAAACGTCAACATAAATGCGCCCAGAAGGGCGCACAGGAAGAGTGTTTTTAGAATGTTCACGCGTCATTACAGCTTGAATTCAGCCCACACCGGCGCGTGGTCAGACGGTTTTTCCATGCTGCGGATGTCGTAGTCGATCCCGGTTTCGATGCAGCGCTCGGCCAGCGGTGTACTGGCGAGCAGAAGATCGATACGCAGGCCGCGGTTGTCGTCAAAGCCTTTAGAGCGGTAGTCAAACCAGGAGAAGCGATCCTGCGTTTCCGGGTTGGCGTTGCGGAACGTGTCCACCAGGCCCCAGCCCAGCAGGCGCTCCATCCACTCACGCTCTTCCGGCAGGAAGGAGCATTTGCCGGTGCGCAGCCAGCGTTTGCGGTTCTCTTCGCCGATACCGATATCGAGATCCGTCGGGCTAATATTCATATCGCCCATGATCAGCACCGGATTCTCTTTTTTGAGTTCGGTGGTCAGGTAGTCCTGCAGATCCTGATAAAACTTGGCTTTTGCCGGGAATTTTGTTTCATGGTCACGGCTCTCACCCTGCGGGAAATAGCCGTTAATGACCGTGATATTTCCGAGCGCGGAAGGCACTTCCGCCATGATAATGCGGCGCTGCGCTTCTTCACCGTCGCCCGGGAAGCCGCGACGCACGGAAACCGGCGGCGCTTTGGTCAGCAGCGCGACGCCATAGTGACCTTTCTGACCGTGATAGAAGACGTTGTAGCCGAGTTTCGCCACCTCTTCGAGGGGGAACATGTCGTCGTGAACCTTTGTCTCCTGCAGGCCGATCACATCTGGCTGATGTTGCTCAACGATAGCTTCAAGCTGATGAGGGCGGGCACGCAGGCCGTTGATATTAAAAGAGACAAATTTCATAGTCGCTGCCAGTGCAAGGTGAATAGTGCAAGGATGGTAGCAGAATTTGCGTCAACTGTTACCGGCTTCGACCAATAACTGCAACAGATATTGCCGGTGGTGCAATATTTGCACCATTCTGACGCGCCTCGCCCTCAAACAGGGCGTAAATGACCGATAAATTTCGCGAGCGATCACAATTCCAGAATTATATCTGGCCTGTGCATACTCTTTCTGATTTTCATGCGGCAAAGCGCCGCTTGTCGTAAAAATATTCACTTTTTATGCACTAAAGGTGAATAACTCCATATTGTAACTTATTGATATTCTGTTACCTCAACCCGTTTATGCAATTTTATCGCTGGCTGGCACGAAGGCTGCAATCTACATTCACAGTGCAAACACTCAATTATTTAACATTCAAATAACCTTTTATTTACCGGATGAGGTCGCTATGTCTCTGTCAATTACGCGTGAAAATTTCGATGAATGGATGATGCCGGTTTACGCTCCGGCGGCTTTTATTCCGGTTCGTGGGGAAGGCTCGCGCCTGTGGGATCAGCAGGGTAAAGAGTATATCGACTTTGCCGGTGGGATTGCGGTGAACGCGCTGGGTCATGCGCACCCGGCGCTGCGTCAGGCGCTCAATGATCAGGCGGCGAAGTTCTGGCATACCGGCAACGGCTTTACCAACGAGCCCGCGCTGCGCCTGGCCAAAAAACTGATCGACGCGACGTTTGCCGAAAAAGTCTTTTTCTGTAACTCGGGGGCGGAAGCCAACGAAGCGGCGCTGAAGCTGGCGCGCAAATATGCGCACGATAAATTTGGAACCCACAAGAGCGGTATCGTGGCGTTTAAAAATGCCTTCCACGGGCGCACGCTCTTTACCGTCAGCGCGGGCGGTCAGCCTTCCTACTCGCAGGATTTCGCCCCGCTGCCGCCGGATATCCGTCACGGTATTTATAACGATCTGCAGTCCGCCAGCGAGCTGATTAACGACACCACCTGCGCGGTGATCGTCGAGCCGATGCAGGGCGAGGGCGGCGTGCTTCCGGCGAAAAAGGAATTCCTGCAGGGGCTGCGCGAGCTGTGCGATCGTCATAACGCGGTGCTGATTTTCGACGAAGTGCAGACCGGCGTGGGCCGCACCGGCGAGCTGTATGCCTATATGCACTACGGCGTCACGCCGGACGTGCTTTCGACCGCCAAAGCGCTGGGCGGCGGCTTCCCGATTGGCGCGACGCTGACCACCGATAAATTCGCCAGCGTGATGACCGTCGGCACCCACGGCACCACCTACGGCGGTAACCCGCTGGCCACCGCCGTCGCCGGACAGGTGCTCGACATCATTAACACCCCTGAGGTGCTGAAGGGCGTTAAGCAGCGCCACGACTGGTTTGTTGAGCGTCTGAACGCCATCAACGGCAAAACGGGGCTGTTTAAAGAGATCCGCGGCCTGGGGCTGTTAATCGGCTGCGAGCTCACAGCTGAGTTTGCCGGGAAAGCTAAACTTATTTCACAGGAAGCGGCAAAAGTGGGCGTGATGGTGCTGATTGCCGGTGCCAACGTCGTGCGTTTTGCTCCCGCGCTGATCGTCAGCGAGGAAGAGGTGCAAACCGGTCTGGACCGCTTTGCGCTGGCGTGTGAAAAGGTGAAATCCGGGGTGTCATCATGATGGTCATCCGTCCCGTTGAGCGCGGCGACCTCGCCGGGCTCATGCAGCTTGCCGGTAAGACGGGAGGCGGGCTGACCTCGCTTCCTGCCGATGAAAAAACGCTGTCGGCGCGCATTGAGCGCGCCCTGCAAACCTGGCAGGGGACGTTGCCAAAAAGCGAACAGGGGTATGTGTTCGTGCTGGAAGACACCGACACGGGGACCGTAGCCGGGATCTGCGCCATTGAAGTGGCCGTCGGGCTTAACGACCCGTGGTACAACTACCGCGTCGGAACCATGGTTCACGCCTCGAAAGAGCTTAACGTCTATAACGCGCTGCCCACGCTGTTTCTCTGCAATGACCACACGGGCGCCAGCGAGCTTTGCACGCTGTTCCTCGACCCGGCGTGGCGAAAAGAGGGCAACGGTTATCTGCTCTCCAAGTCGCGCTTTATGTTTATGGCTGCCTTCCGCGATCGCTTTAACGAAAAAGTGGTCGCTGAGATGCGCGGCGTGATCGACGACACCGGCTACTCGCCGTTCTGGGAGAGCCTGGGCGAGCGCTTCTTCTCAATGGAGTTCAGCCGGGCGGACTATCTCTGCGGTACCGGCCAGAAAGCCTTTATCGCCGAGCTGATGCCGAAGCATCCTATCTATACCCATTTCCTCAGCCCGGAAGCGCAGGCGGTGATTGGCGAAGTCCATCCGCAAACCGCGCCCGCCCGCGCGGTGCTGGAGAAAGAAGGCTTCCGCTACCGCAACTATGTCGACATTTTTGACGGTGGGCCTACGCTTGAGTGCGATATCGACCGCGTGCGCGCGATCCGTAAAAGCCGTCTGGTTGAGGTCTCTGAAGGCCAGCCCGCGCCGGGTGACTGGCCGGCATGCCTGGTGGCGAACGAAAATTATGCCAACTTCCGTGCGATGCTGGTGCGGACCAACCCGAAATGTGAACGTCTGGTGCTGACGGCTGCAGAACTGGATGCCCTGAAATGTAACGCCGGCGATAAGGTTCGCCTGGTGCGTCTCTGCCCTGAGGAGAAAACAGCATGACATTATGGATTAACGGTGACTGGGTCACGGGCGAAGGCGAACAGCGCGTAAAGACCAATCCGGTAGGAAAAGAGGTGCTCTGGAAGGGGAACGACGCCAGCGCCGCGCAGGTGGAACAAGCCTGCCATGCCGCCCGCCGCGCGTTTCCGGCGTGGGCAAAACAGCCTTTCGCCGTGCGCCAGGAAATTGTTGAAAAGTTTGCCGGGCTGCTGGAGGCAAACAAGGCCGAACTGACGCGCATCATCGCGTCTGAAACCAGTAAACCTCGCTGGGAAGCGACAACCGAAGTGACGGCGATGATCAACAAAATCGCCATTTCGGTGAAGGCGTACCACACCCGCACCGGCGAACAGCACACCGAGATGCCGGACGGCGCGGCCACGCTGCGCCACCGTCCGCACGGCGTGCTGGCGGTGTTTGGCCCGTACAACTTCCCGGGGCATCTGCCGAATGGGCACATTGTGCCCGCGCTGCTGGCGGGCAATACCGTCATCTTCAAACCGAGCGAGCTCACGCCACTAACCGGCGAAGCGGTGGTTAAGCTGTGGGAACAGGCAGGCCTGCCGCCGGGCGTGCTGAACCTGGTGCAGGGCGGACGGGAAACCGGTCAGGCGCTGAGCGCGCTGAGCGATATCGACGGCCTGCTGTTTACCGGCAGCGCCGGGACGGGCTATCAGCTGCACCGCCAGCTGGCGGGGCAGCCGGAGAAAATCCTGGCGCTGGAGATGGGCGGCAACAACCCGCTGATTGTGGAAGACCCTGACGATATCGACGCCGCGGTGCACCTGACGATTCAGTCCGCCTTTATAACCGCAGGACAGCGCTGCACCTGTGCCCGCCGTCTGCTGGTGAAAAGAGGCGCGCAGGGTGATGCTTTCCTGAAACGTCTGGTAGAGGTAAGCGCGCGCCTGGTCCCAGCCGCGTGGGATGCCGATCCGCAGCCATTTATCGGCGGGCTGATTTCCGAACAGGCCGCGCTGAACGTGCTTAAGGCCTGGCAGGACCACGTCGCGCGCGGCGCGAAAACCCTGCTGGAGCCGAAGCCGGTTCAGCCGGGAACCTCGCTGCTGACGCCGGGCATCGTAGAGATGAGCGGCGCGAGCAACGTTCCGGATGAAGAGGTCTTTGGTCCGCTGCTGTGCGTCTGGCGTTACGACGATTTTGATGCGGCGATTGCGATGGCCAATGACACCCGCTACGGCCTGTCGAGCGGGCTGATTTCGCCGCATCGCGAGAAGTTTGATCGGCTGCTACTGGAAGCGCGCGCCGGGATCGTGAACTGGAATAAACCGCTGACCGGGGCCGCGAGCACCGCGCCGTTCGGCGGCGTGGGCGCGTCGGGTAACCATCGCGCCAGCGCGTGGTATGCCGCCGATTATTGTGCATGGCCGATGGCGAGCCTGGAAACCCCGGCGCTGACGCTGCCGGAGACGCTTAATCCGGGGCTGGACTTTACCGGAGGGGACCGTCATGAAAGCGCGTGAAGTCAACTTTGACGGGCTGGTGGGGCTGACGCACCACTACGCCGGTCTCTCTTTTGGTAATGAAGCCTCCACGAAGCACCGTTTTCAGGTTTCCAACCCGAAGCTGGCGGCGAAGCAGGGGCTGCTTAAGATGAAAGCGCTGGCGGATGCCGGTTTCCCGCAGGCGGTGATCCCGCCGCAGGAGCGTCCGAACGTGGCGGTACTGCGTCAGCTCGGCTTTAGCGGTACCGATGAGCAGGTGGTCGAAAAAGCGGGGACGCAGACGCCGCACCTGCTCTCGGCGGCAAGCTCCGCCTCTTCGATGTGGGTCGCCAACGCGGCCACCGTCGCGCCGTCAGCCGATACGCTGGATGGCAAAGTCCACCTGACGGTAGCGAACCTGAATAACAAGTTTCACCGCGCCACCGAAGCGGAAACCACCGAGCGCGTGCTGCGCGCCATTTTCAACCAGGACGCCCATTTCGCGGTGCATCAGGCCCTGCCGCAGGTGGCGATGTTTGGCGACGAAGGCGCGGCCAACCATAACCGCCTGGGGGGCGATTATGGCGAGCCGGGTGTGCAGCTGTTTATTTACGGGCGAGAAGAGGGGGGCCACGTCGCGCCAACCCGTTATCCTGCCCGTCAGACGCTGGCGGCCAGCCAGGCGGTTGCCCGCCTGAACCAGGTGAATCCTTCCCAGGTGATTTTTGCCCAGCAGAACCCGCATGTGATCGACCAGGGCGTGTTCCACAACGACGTGATTGCCGTTTCTAACCGCCAGGTGCTGTTCTGCCACGAGCAGGCGTTTGCCCATCAGGAAAAGCTGCTCGCCACGCTGCATGAGCGCGTGCGCGGCTTCACGCCTGTCCAGGTGCCAACGGAGGCGGTGAGCGTGCAGGACGCGGTTGAAACGTATCTGTTCAATAGCCAGCTGCTCAGCCGCGATGACGGCAGCATGATGCTGGTCCTGCCGCAGGAGTCCCGGGATCATCAGGGCGTATGGCGCTACCTGACCGAGCTGGTGAAGGCGGATAACCCGATTGACGAACTGCGCGTGTTTGACCTGCGTGAAAGCATGGCCAACGGCGGTGGTCCAGCCTGTTTACGTCTGCGCGTGGTCTTGACTCAGGACGAAATGCAGGCGGTTAATCCGGCGGTCATGATGAACGATACGCTCTTTACGCGCCTGAATGACTGGGTCGATCGCTACTATCGCGACCGTCTAACGCAGGCCGATCTGGTTGACCCGCAGCTTCTGCGCGAAGGTCGCGAGGCGCTGGACGCGTTGTCGACAATCCTGCAGCTGGGATCGGTTTATCCGTTCCAGCGCTAAAGGAGTGGGTATGGAAAATTTACTGGCGCTGACCCTGGCCGATGAAACGCCGGAACAGAAAGAGGGGGATGGCCCCTCATTTCGCTGGCGGTGGCTGGGGCGCGGGGTGCTTGAGCTGACGCCGACCGCAAAGAGCGATCTCTCGCTGCTGCTTTCAACAGGCATTCACGGGAATGAAACGGCGCCCGTTGAGATTGTCGATCTGCTGCTGCGCGCGCTGTATCGCAATGAAATTGCCCTGAAGTGCCGCGTGCTGGTGGTGCTCGGCAATCCCCCTGCGCTGGCGCAAAACAAACGGTATCTGGTGAGCGACATTAACCGCATGTTCGGCGGGCGCTGGTCGCAGTTTCCGCAGAGTGACGAAACGGCGCGGGCAGCGTGGCTGGAGAACGTGGTGACCGCGTTCTTTGCCGCTGCGGGTCCCGTGCGCTGGCATCTGGATCTGCATACGGCCATCCGCGCGTCCTACCATGTCCGCTTCGGCGTGCTGCCGCAGCGCAATCAGCCGTGGGAGGAAGATTTCCTGAGCTGGCTGGGAGACGCCGGGCTGGAGGCGCTGGTGTTTCACCAGTCACCGGGCGGAACCTTTACGCACTTCACCTGTGAGCACTTTGGTGCGTTGTCCTGTACGCTGGAGCTGGGGAAAGCGCTGCCGTTTGGGGAAAACGATCTCACCCGCTTTGCGCCAACGCATCTCGCCCTGCGGGCGCTGCTGGGCGGGTCGGCTCCCGAGCCTACGCACCAGACCGTTGAGCGTTACCGGGTCGTACAGCAGATCACGCGCCGCAGCGATGCCTTCCTGCTCCACATGGCAGCACACACCCTCAACTTCACCCCGTTCCGCAAAGGGGCGCTGCTGGCCGAGGATGGCGAGGAACGTTACGAGGTGCAGAAAACCACCGAGTATGTTTTATTCCCTAACCCAACCGTCGCGTTTGGCCTGCGTGCCGGGCTGATGCTGGAAAAAATATCCTGAACCTTTCCCCTCTCATCATCCGGGAGGGGAAGTTAAATACCTTTTCTTAGCAATTAAAGCGCGTGAACGTGTTTTGCAGAATATTCCTGGTGGATTGCTTTATTATTCACCTTCACTCCGTTATACTTCTGCTAAATCGCTTTAAAATCATCGCATTGAATATTTTTGGTTGCAACTCTCCACGCTTTATCCTTATTTCCTCCACATTTGGCGAAAATTTGTTTTTTACACTTTCATTGTTTTACCGTTGCTCTGACTAATTGACGATAAACCCCGTAAAGTTAATCTCGTCAACACGGCATAGCGCCGAAGAATAACTGAAAGAAAGGAAATAAATTATGCGTAAGTTTACTGCACTGTTTGTTGCTTCTACCCTGGCTCTGGGCGCTACCAGCATGGCGTTCGCCGCAGATACTGCGACCACCACCGCTGCCGCGCCTGCTGAAGGCAAAATGATGATGCATCATAAAGGCCCGGGTATGCACAACGAGATGATGATGTTTAAGGATCTCAACCTGACGGATGCGCAGAAACAGCAGATCCGCGATATCCGGAAGAGCGAACGTGAGCAGATGAAGCGTCCGCCGCTGGAAGAGCGTCGTGCCATGCATGACATCATCGCCAGCGACAGCTTCGACAAGGCGAAAGCCGAAGCGCAGATCGACAAAATGGCCGAGCAGCACAAAGCCCGCATGCTGGCTCACCTGGAAACCCAGAACAAGATCTACAACATTCTGACCCCGGAACAGAAAAAACAATTTAATGCGAATTTTGAGAAGCGTCTGACAGAACGTCCGGCGATGGAAGGT
Organism: Enterobacter sp.; assembly: GCF_977039595.1. Lineage (NCBI taxonomy): Bacteria > Pseudomonadati > Pseudomonadota > Gammaproteobacteria > Enterobacterales > Enterobacteriaceae > Enterobacter > Enterobacter sp. The sequence continues at coordinate 26,128 of NZ_CDRQYH010000036.1, read as the reverse complement.
AAAATGCCAGCACCAACCGAATAATCGGTTCACTCTCTTAAGACCGCCGGGATCCTGTCCACAAAAGCGCAATCGCTGTGGACAGGACCGGCGGTTTTTCTTTCCTGCCCTCTTGTCTGCCGCCGCCAGCGCGGTATGCTCCTGTAGTCGCATCAGAGAATGTTTGTAGAGTCATGGCGTTAGAATTTTTATTAACGTTCCGCTAAGGCCTGCCCGCTCTGCTGCCGATACTGTGTTGTGAATACCTAACGATAACAAACAAGACAGCAACGATAGCAATATCCTTGCCCTGGCACGGGTTGTGCCATTCAGGAGTGGTGATGGAGTTCTTTGATATCCGTAAGATGCCGGTCAGCCTCTGGCGCAATGGTGCGGGTGAAACGCGTGAGATTTGTTGTTTCCCTCCCGCAACGCGCGATTTTCACTGGCGCGCCAGTATCGCAACTATCGCGAGCAACGGCGAATTTTCCTCTTTTCCCGGCGTCGACCGGGTGATCACGTTACTGGAAGGAGGGGAGGTGACGCTGGATGCCGGTCAGGCATTCTTCCATACCCTCAAGCACCATCAGCCCTACAGCTTTGCCGGCGATCTGCCGGTGAAAGCGCTGCTGTCCGATGGGCGGATGGCGATGGACTTCAACATCATGACCCGGCGCGACTGCTGCCGGGCGAAGGTGCGCGTGGCTGACCGTACCTTTACCACCTTTGGCTCACGCGGGGGCGTGGTATTTGTGTTAACCGGGGCGTGGCAGCTGGGTGATAAATTGCTGACGGCCGATCAGGGCGCCAGCTGGGAGGAGGGTACCCATACGCTGCGTCTGCTGGAGGCTCAGGGCACCTTATTGTTCAGCGAAATCACGTGGCTGCCAGGTCATTGAGCACAATGATCTCAAATTTACCGGCTAATACCGGCTTACAGAGAATTTTATAGCCATCGTGGTCAAATCCGGCGGGCGTGCGCAGCAGGGTTGCCGCGTCGTTGATGTCGTCGACAGCGCCCAGCCAGAGCCAGTTGTTGACGATGTGATACTGGGTCATCGCCTCACCCACTTCTTTTAGCGCAACGGCGCTTTCCCAGGGCCAGCAGTTCACGCTGATGGCCGCCAGACCGGAGAGGAGCCGGGCGTGGTGCGCCTCAACGCTCTCTTTCCCACAGCAGGCACCGGCGCAGCGCTTCAGCGCGGATCGGAAACAGGCGCGTCCGCGGGTGGTTGCCTCCAGACCTAAAAGGCTGTAGCAAAGCTGCAGCTCGTCCGCCAGCGTCTGCAGCGCCTGGAGCGCGGCTCGTTTATTGGCGAACAGCCCATAGAGATTGGGGGCATGTGAAAAATCGACGTCGCGCGCGTAGACGACCTGCGGCTTGCCATCGTTGATCTGCAGGGAGCAGAGCTGACGGTTGCGGCGCAGGCGCTTGTTGAACAGCGGCTGCTGCTCTTTAATCAAACGCGCTTCCAGCAATAGCGCGCCCATTTCTCCGGCAGTCTGGAACCAGGTAATGCGTCGCGACTGGCGCAGCATGGCGGCCTCGTCCGGGGTACGCAGATGGGATAACACCCGACTGCGAATGTTAACGCTCTTGCCAATGTAGAGCGGCAGGGTGTCGCTTTCGCCGTGAAAGATGTACACGCCCGGCTGTTTAGGCAATGCTTCAAGCCAGGGGCGAAGGTGCTCGGGATATTCGTAGATAGCCGCCGCTTCAAACTCAAGTCGCGGGGCGGATTGACGCCTGCTCACATACTGCTCCATATACTGTTCAGGTATACAGTGTAGCAGGAGTGTGGTGGTTAAAAAAGAGCCGGGTGGCGGCGACGCCTTACCCGGCCTACTAAACGGGGTTACCGTTTTGCTTTATTTTTTCCAGAAGTCGTCAAACACCGTAATGGGCGTGTGGCGCTTGTGCTCGGTTTTCAGATACCAGCCTTCGATGATTTTCGCGGTACGTTCATCCAGCTTTTTGCCTTCCAGATAATCATCAATGTTGTCATAGGTGACGCCAAGCGCTGCTTCATCCGGCAGGGAAGGGCGATCGTCCTCCAGATCGGCTGTCGGCGCTTTCTTGTACAGATGCTCAGGACAGCCCAGCGCGGCAAGCAGCTGCTTGCCCTGACGCTTGTTCAGGCGGAAGATCGGGTTAATGTCGGTGCCGCCGTCGCCATACTTAGTGAAGAAACCGGTGATCGCTTCTGCCGCATGGTCGGTGCCGACCACGACGCCTTTGGTCATCCCTGCGATGCTGTACTGTGCTTTCATACGTTCGCGGGCTTTTTCGTTGCCGCGGACAAAATCGCTCAGCTCAATGCCCGCTTCGCGAAGCGCCTGCTCGCTTGCCAGCACCGAGCCCTTAATATTCACGGTGAGCACGCGGTCAGGCTGAATGAAGGCAATGGCATCCTGGCAATCCTGCTCGTCCGCCTGTACGCCGTAAGGAAGGCGCACAGCGATAAACTGCAGCGTCTCATCGCCCGTCTCTTCGCGAAGCTCTGAAATCGCCATCTGGCAGAGTTTACCGGTCAGGGTAGAATCCTGGCCGCCGCTGATACCCAGCACCAGGGATTTCAGGAAAGCGTTCTTTTTTAAGTACGATTTTAAAAAATCCACGCTGCGGCGGATCTCTTCATGTGCATCTACCGTAGGCTTCGCGCCCAGTGCCTGAATAATCTCTTGTTGCAGAGCCATCACGCCCTCCATATGCAGTACATAAACAGAATGTGTTAACTGTTAAAACTAACCCTTTGGACGAGAAACGACAAGGATCACAGTTTCGAGTGCGCTAATTTGCGCCGATTTAGCAGCTTATCGTTGTTTTATTAGAATTTTCCGAAATTCGTCTGGCGTAACTCACAAAGTTGAACAATAGTACTTTTTATCCCATGCTTAGATAACACGCTGATAAACAAGAGGACGGAATATGAACAAGAACGTAGCAGGAATTCTTAGCGCAGCGGCGGTACTGACTATGCTGGCAGGGTGTACGGCTTACGATCGCACTAAGGATCAGTTTACGCAGCCCGTAGTAAAAGACGTTAAAAAAGGGATGACCCGTTCGCAGGTGGCTGCGATTGCCGGTAAACCTTCTTCTGAAGTGACCATGATTCATGCGAAAGGGACCTGCCAGACCTATATCCTGGGTCAACGTGATGGTAAGGCAGAAACCTACTTTGTCGCCCTGGATGATACCGGCCATGTGATTAACTCCGGCTATCAGACCTGTGCTGAATACGATACCGATCCGCAGGCACCTAAGGCGCAGTAACCCTGCTTGCCTGAGGATGTAAAAAACCGGCCCCCAGGGCCGGTTTTTTTATGTATCAGAAAATCTTATTTCTTTGCGCGAATTATTTGCCCGAAATGTGAAGGGAGTCAACAAGCCAGGTCAATGAGAGACAATTTGAGTCTATCCAGAATTATCCCCTGTCTGTACCATTGCGTATACTCACTCCAACGATAAACAACAGTACGCAAGCTACCTGTCTGCTGGGACAGCGAGTCGAGTGATAGCGCGATGGCAGGTAGTCATACAAGAGGGAAATCACGATGGAAAAGAAACATATCTACCTGTTCTGCTCAGCGGGCATGTCAACCTCGCTTCTGGTTTCAAAGATGCGTGCGCAGGCTGAAAAGTATGAAGTCCCTGTGGTGATTGAAGCGTTCCCCGAGACGCTGGCGGGCGAAAAAGGTCAGACAGCCGATGTCGTTTTACTGGGACCGCAAATTGCCTATATGTTGCCCGAAATTCAACGACTGTTACCGAATAAACCGGTCGAAGTGATCGACTCGGGGCTGTACGGCAAAATTGATGGTTTAGGTGTTCTTAAAGCTGCTGTGTCAGCCATTAAAAAAGCTGCTAATTAATTTTTATTTTTCCCGTCAAAGAGTTATTTCACACACAATACGCCGTAACATGCGTTACGGCATTTAAGGGTATTTTCCTATGAGTAAAGTCATCGCTTCACTTGAAAAGGTACTCCTTCCTTTTGCTGTTAAAATAGGAAAGCAGCCTCACGTTAATGCCATCAAAAACGGCTTTATTAAATTAATGCCGTTGACGCTGGCCGGGGCCATGTTCGTTTTAATTAACAACGTTTTTCTGAGCTTTGGTGAAGGTTCCTTCTTTTATTCATTAGGAATTCGGTTAGACGCTTCTACTATTGAAACCCTTAATGGTTTTAAAGCCATCGGCGGCAACGTCTATAACGGTACGTTGGGGATTATGTCGCTGATGGCGCCTTTCTTTATTGGGATGGCACTGGCAGAAGAGCGTAAGGTGGATCCGCTGGCCGCCGGGTTATTATCCGTCGCCGCCTTTATGACCGTAACGCCATACAGCGTGGGTGAAGCCTATGCCGTTGGCGCCAACTGGCTGGGCGGGGCCAACATCATCTCCGGTATTGTTATCGGCCTGGTGGTGGCAGAGATGTTCACCTTTATTATCCGCCGCAACTGGGTTATCCGCCTGCCGGATAGCGTACCGGCTTCTGTTTCTCGTTCATTTTCCGCGTTGATTCCGGGCTTCATTATTCTCTCCATCATGGGGATTATCGCCTGGGCGCTCTCCCACTGGGGCACAAACTTCCACCAGATCATCATGGACTCTATCTCTACGCCGCTGGCTTCGATGGGTGGCGTGGTCGGTTGGGCGTATGTGATTTTCACCTCTCTGCTGTGGTTCTTTGGCGTGCATGGTTCACTGGCACTGGCCGCGCTGGACAGCGGAATTATGACCCCATGGGCACTGGAAAACGTTGCGCTTTACCAACAGTACGGCTCCGTTGACGCGGCGCTGGCAGCGGGTAAAACCTTCCATGTGTGGGCGAAGCCGATGCTTGACTCCTATATCTTCCTGGGCGGTACCGGGGCAACCTTGGGTCTGATCATCGCGGTCTTTATTGTCTCTCGCCGTGCTGACTACCGTCAGGTCGCGAAGCTGGCGCTGCCATCAGGCATCTTCCAGATTAACGAACCGATTCTGTTCGGTCTGCCAATCATCATGAACCCGGTAATGTTCATTCCGTTCATCCTGATTCAGCCGCTGCTGGCCGCTATCACCCTGACGGCGTATTACATGGGCATCATTCCACCGGTCACCAATATTGCACCGTGGACCATGCCGGCGGGTCTGGGCGCCTTCTTCAACACCAACGGCAGCGTCGCAGCCTTCCTGCTGGCGATATTCAACCTCGGGGTTGCCACCCTGCTGTACATGCCGTTCGTGGCGATTGCCAACAAAGCCGCCACCATCATTGATGAAGAAGAGAGCGAAGAGGATATTGCCCTCTCACTGAAATTCTAAGATTGACCGGCGCGGGGAAACCCGCGCCAGCCACAAGGAGCTTAAACATGTTAGATTTGGATAGTATTGTCGCAGACGAAGCCGTTGAGAACGATCTCGAAGAAGTGGTGATGGGGCTTATCATCAACTCCGGGCAGGCCCGCAGCCTGGCCTATGGCGCACTGAAGCAGGCCAAGCAGGGGGATTTCGCCGCGGCAAAAACCATGATGGACCAGTCCCGCACGGCGCTGAACGAAGCGCATCTGGTGCAAACAAAGCTGATTGAAAACGATCAGGGCGAAGGGAAGATGAAGGTCAGCCTGGTGCTTGTTCACGCGCAGGATCACCTGATGACCTCGATGCTGGCGCGCGAGCTGGTGGCGGAACTCATTGAGCTTCACGAGAAGATGCAGTAAGTCAGACTGAGTAGCAGGAGGTCAGCACGATGGAAATCAAAACCGCGCTTGAACAACAGCTGTTTAACGGCAAAAATTTTCACGTGGTTATCTACAACAAAACGGAGAGCGCCAGCGGTCTGCACCAGCATGACTACTACGAGTTCACGATTGTTCTGACCGGTCGCTACTACCAGGAGATCAACGGTAAGCGCGTCCTGCTTGAACGAGGGGATTTTGTCTTCCTGCCGATGGGGTCTTATCACCAGAGCTTTTACGAATTTGGTGCCACCCGTATTCTGAACGTGGGCGTCAGCAGACGATTCTTCGAGAAGCACTATCTGCCGCTGGTGCCGTTCTGCTTTGTGGCCTCCCAGGTCTATCGGGTCAAAAACGAGTTCATGACCTGGATTGAAACGGTTATCGCCTCGCTTAACTTCCGCGACAATGAATTTGATGAGTTTATTGAAACGGTGACCTTCTACGTGATGAACCGGCTGCGCCACCATCGGGAAGAGCAGCAGGTAACGGATGATATTCCACAGTGGCTGCGCAGCACCGTTGAGCTGATGCACGATAAAGGCCAGTTCAGCGAAAATGCGCTGGAAAATATGGTCTCCCTGTCGGGGAAATCCCAGGAATATCTGACCCGCGCGACGCAGCGTTATTATCGTAAAACGCCCGTGCAAATTATTAATGAAATCCGCATTAATTTTGCTAAAAAACAGCTGGAAATTACCAACTATTCTGTCACCGATATTGCATACGAGTCAGGATACAGCAGTCCCAGCCTGTTTATTAAAACCTTTAAGAAATTGACGTCATTTACCCCGAACAGTTACCGGAAAAATTTAACGGTAATTAATTAACTGTCGGCGGATTACCCGCCACGAATATTGCTTTAATGGCTTGCCCAAATAGCGGGAAGAGCACGCTATACCTTGCAGGCGATTAACCTGATACGCTAAGGGAGATATTATGCAGAAGAAATTAAAAGTCGTAACCATTGGTGGCGGCAGCAGCTATACCCCGGAATTACTGGAAGGCTTTCTGAAACGTTATCATGAATTACCAGTCAGCGAATTATGGCTGGTGGACGTTGAGGAAGGTCAGGAAAAGCTGAATATTATTTTCGACCTGTGCAAGCGCATGGTGGAAAAAGCCGGCGTGTCTTTGACCGTGCATAAAACCCTGGACCGTCGTCTGGCGCTGAAAGATGCGGATTTCGTGACCACCCAGCTGCGCGTCGGCCAGCTGAAAGCGCGTGAGCTGGACGAACGTATTCCCCTGAGCCACGGCTATCTCGGGCAGGAGACCAACGGCGCGGGCGGCCTTTTTAAAGGCCTGCGTACCATCCCGGTCATTTTCGACATCGTCAAAGACGTGCAGGAGATCTGCCCGAACGCGTGGGTGATTAACTTCACCAACCCGGCCGGGATGGTGACCGAGGCGGTCTATCGGCATACGAACTTCAAACGTTTTATCGGCGTCTGTAATATTCCGATCGGCATGAAGATGTTCATCCGCGACGTGCTGGAGCTGACCGACAGCGACGACCTCTCCATCGACCTGTTCGGCCTGAATCACATGGTATTCATTAAAGACGTTATCGTGAACGGTAAATCGCGGTTTGCCGAACTGCTGGACGGCGTGGCTTCCGGTCGCCTGACGGCGGCATCGGTGAAAAACATCTTTGACCTGCCGTTCAGCGAAGGGTTGATCCGCTCGCTGAATCTGCTGCCTTGCTCGTATTTGCTTTACTACTTCAAGCAGAAAGAGATGCTGGCCATCGAAATGGGAGAGTACTATAAGGGCGGCGCGCGTGCGCAGATCGTTCAGAAGGTCGAGAAGCAGCTGTTCGATTTGTATAAAGATCCGAACCTGAACGTCAAACCGAAAGAGCTGGAGCAGCGCGGCGGGGCCTACTACTCCGATGCGGCGTGCGAAGTGATCAACGCCATCTACAACGACAAGCAGGCTGAGCACTATGTGAATGTGCCGCATCATGGCCATATCGACAATATTCCGGCTGACTGGGCGGTTGAGATGACCTGCATCCTGGGACGCGATGGTGCTAAACCGCATCCCCGTATCACCCGCTTCGATGACAAGGTCATGGGCCTGATTCATACCATCAAAGGCTTTGAAGTGGCAGCAAGCAATGCGGCGCTAAGCGGCGAACTCAATGACGTGCTGCTGGCGTTGAACCTTAGCCCGCTGGTGCATTCCGACCGCGACGCGGAGCAGCTGGCCAGCGAGATGATCCTGGCGCATGAGAAATGGTTGCCAAACTTTGCCGCTACAATCGAGAAGCTGAAGTTCAAACAGCAATAAGAGGACGCACAATGGAAAACCTGCTGATCGTTAATGCTGATGATTTTGGCCTCTCGAAAGGCCAGAACTACGGCATTATTGAAGCCTGTCGCCGGGGTGTGGTGACCTCTACCACGGCGCTGGTTAATGGTGAGGCGGTTGAACACGCGGCGCAGCTGAGCCGCGAGGTGCCTGAGCTGGGCGTCGGCATGCATTTTGTACTGACGCTCGGGATGCCGCTTTCTCCAATGCCGGGCCTGACGCGCGACGGCCAGCTGGGCAAATGGATTTGGGAACTGGCGGAGCAGGGTGCTCTGCCGCTCGAAGAGATTGCCCGCGAGCTGGAGAGTCAGTTCAACCGCTTTGTTGATGTGTTTGGTAGGGCGCCGACGCACATCGATAGCCATCACCACGTGCATATGATCCCGGCGATTTTCCCGATTGTCGCTGATTTCGCAAAGCGCAACGGCGTCGCGATGCGCGTGGATCGGGAGGTGCGCGGATTGCCGGACTGCGCTGTCACCACCACAGAGGGGTTCAGCAGCGCATTTTACGGAGAAGAGATCAGCGACGCGCTGTTCCTGACGGTGCTGGATGATTCCGCCGCGCGAGGGGAACGGTCGCTGGAGGTCATGGCGCATCCTGCTTTTGTCGATCATACCGTGCATAAAAGCGCCTACTGCTGGCCGCGCCTGGCGGAGCTGGATGTCCTGACGTCGCCGTCGTTGAAATACGCGATTGCCGAGCGAGGGTATCGTTTGGGGACGTTCGGGGATCTTTGAAATAAAGCCCGGTGGCGGCTTTGCCTTACCGGGCCTACAAAACCAATCGAATGTAGGCCGGGTAAGCGCAAGCGCCACCCGGCTTTTTTACGCCGGTATCTGGTCAATCTTGCTGCTTCGCGACCAGACTCGGTGCGCGGCGAGCAAATCAAACAGCTTCGTCATAAAGGCATCGTCAACGTTATCTCCCTCGACAATGCCGTCCTCACCCTGATCGGCTACCTTCAGCTGCGCCTTAAACTGTCGCGCGTCGCCGGACAGCGCGATCGGCTTCAGGTGCTTATAGGCTTCCAGCAGATAATAGACGGCGTCGCCGTTGGTCAGCAGGCTGGCAATATCCCCGCCCGGCACAATTACCGCATCGACGGTCAGCGATGGCGCACCGGCAAAGGTCGCCGCGACCGGCAGCACAGAACCATCGTCGGCCGTCACTTCACCCATGCGGGAATAGAGCAGTTTGGCATGCACGCCCTGGGTTTTAAGCGCCTGCATAATTTCCAGCACGTCGCTGGCGCGGGTTTTGTCGTTCAGCAGAATGGCAACCACGCGGCCTTTAATCGAGCCGCCCGGCACCGCATACAGGCTCAGAGACGGATCTTTCTTCACCCCGTTAACCTCTTTCGGCGGGGCAAGATTGCGCTGCTCGTCGGTCAGCGTAATGCCCAGGTTATCCGCAACGCTCTGGGCTAGCTGAATATCAATATGCGCCAGCTGATCGACTACCCGCTCGCGGATGTAGGTGCGCACCACTTTACTCAGCTCAAAGCTGAAGCCGCCGATGATGTGCTGTTGCTCAATCGGCGTCTGGCTGTTCCAGAACAGGCGAGGGTGGGCGTAATATTCGCCGAACGAGGGGCTACGCTCGCGAATTTTGTTGCCATCGATACGCTCCTGGTACGATTCGAAGCCACCGCGTTTCGGCCCGGGAGGGGTTTCACGCGGCCAGTTATCGTTGATGGAGTTCGGCTCATAGTTAGCCGGATTGGTATCAATATCCTGACGGTGCATCCCGTCGCGCTGGAAGTTGTGGTACGGGCAGGTTGGGCGGTTAATCGGAATTTCGTGGAAGTTCGGCCCGCCAAGACGGCTGATCTGCGTATCGGTGTACGAGAACAAACGACCCTGCAAAAGCGGATCGTTGGTGAAGTCCAGCCCCGGCACGATATGCCCCGGGTGGAACGCGGCCTGCTCGTTTTCGGCAAAGAAGTTATCCGGGTTGCGGTTGAGCACCATTTTACCTACCAGCTGCACCGGTACCAGCTCTTCAGGGATCAGCTTCGTCGGGTCCAGAAGATCGAAATCGAACTTAAATTCGTCCTCTTCCGGAATGAGCTGCAGACCCAGCTCGTACTCCGGGAAGTCGCCCGCTTCAATGGACTCCCACAGCTCGCGGCGATGGAAGTCCGGATCGCGCCCGGTCAGCTTCTGCGCCTCGTCCCATACCAGCGAGGCTTTACCCGCCACCGGCTTCCAGTGGAAACGGACAAACGTGGCTTTCCCCTCGGCGTTGATCATCCGGAAGGTGTGGATGCCAAACCCTTCCATAGTGCGGTAGCTGCGGGGGATGCCTCGGTCTGACATCGCCCACATCACGTTGTGTAAGGTTTCAGGCTGCAGGGAGACATAGTCCCAGAAGGTGTCGTGCGCGCTTTGTCCCTGCGGTATGGCCCAGTGGGGCTCCGGTTTTACCGCATGGACAAAGTCAGGAAATTTATGCGCATCCTGAATGAAGAACACCGGGGTGTTGTTGCCGACCAGATCGAAAATCCCCTCTTCGGTATAAAATTTGGTGGCAAAGCCGCGGATATCCCGGACGGTATCTGCCGACCCCGCACCGCCCTGCACGGTGGAGAAACGCACAAACACCGGGGTGATTTTATCCGGGTCGGAGAGGAAATCCGCTTTAGTGATCGCTTTCAGACTCTTATAGGGCTGGAAGTAGCCGTGCGCAGCGGAACCGCGCGCGTGGACGATACGTTCCGGTATCCGCTCGTGGTCGAAGTGGGTAATTTTTTCCCGCAGGATAAAGTCTTCCAGCAGGGTAGGCCCGCGCGCGCCTGCGCGAAGGGAGTTCTGATCGTCAGCAATGCGTACGCCCTGATTGGTGGTGAGCGCAAAACCTTCGCCGCCTTTACGGTGTGGCTCAAGAGATTTCAGCTTCTCGTTTCCCGTATCCGGCGATTTCATGCTTCCCGGTGCGGTAGGCTGTTCTCCCGGCGCGGAAGGGCCAGGCGAGGGGCGGTGAGAGCCGTCAGCAGGGGCGAGAGAGTCCATACCCGGTTGGGATTCTTCAGTGCCATGAATCGGTGATTGATGTGTTTTATCTTTGTTCGACATTGCACGCTTCTCCTTTATCCATTGCTAAAAACCCTATTAAGGATAGAACAATGTCGCGACATGGTTCGCGAACTAAGAGTTTTCATATGACGTGATTAACGAAAGGAGCCCTCTCACCCACTCGGGGCGCGACGGAAGGCAGCAGGATCGGCTATCATAGAGTTTTCCTGCTTCAAGAATTTGCTTTAGTGAACCAGTCGCTTATGAAACCTCTTCGTCAACAAAACCGCCAGGTAATTAGCTATGTGCCCCGCGTTGAGCCCGCGCCGCCTGACCATGCCCTGAAAGTGGAGGGTTTTCGCGATGTCTGGCTGCTGCGGGGGAAATACGTGGCCTTTGTGCTGATCGGCGAACATTTCCGTCGCTCACCCACCTTTACGGTGCCGGAGTCAGCGCAGCGATGGGCGATGCAGATCCGCCAGGATGAAGAGGTTGAGGAATAACAGCCATAAAAAAACCGCCATCAGGCGGTTTTTTTATTTCAGACGGTGATTAACGGTGCGCCAGCTCGGCGTCGTCTTCACTTTCCAGAATCGTTTTGTCGGTCTGCTTCAGCCACTGGCTGGTCAGCGTGCCGGCGGTCATGGAGCCGCTCACGTTTAGCGCGGTACGACCCATGTCGATCAGCGGTTCAACGGAGATCAGCAGGGCGACCAGCGTCACGGGCAGACCCAGCGCAGGCAGCACAATCAGCGCGGCGAAGGTTGCGCCACCGCCAACACCCGCAACGCCTGCGGAGCTTACGGTAACAATCCCGACCAGCGTGGCGATCCAGACCGGATCAAGTGGGTTGATGCCGACTGTAGGAGCAACCATCACCGCCAGCATCGCCGGGTACAGACCCGCACAGCCGTTCTGACCAATGGTAGCACCAAAGGAGGCAGAGAAGCTGGCGATGGATTCAGGCACGCCCAGACGACGGGTCTGCGCTTCCACGTTCAGCGGGATAGACGCGGCGCTGGAGCGGCTGGTGAAGGCAAAGGTCAGTACCGGCCAGACTTTACGGAAGTACTTCAGCGGGCTGACGCCGTTCACGCCCAGCAGGATGCCGTGCACCACGAACATAATGCCCAGGCCCAGATAAGAGGCGACAACGAAGCTGCCCAGCTTAATGATGTCCTGCAGGTTAGAGCCGGCAACCACTTTGGTCATCAGCGCCAGAACGCCGTAGGGGGTGAGCTGCATGACCAGACGAACCAGCTTCATCACCCAGCTTTGCAGGGTGTCAATCGCGGTCAGCACGCGTTCGCCTTTTGGCGCGTCGTCTTTCAGCAGCTTCAGCGCCGCTACGCCCAGGAACGCGGCGAAAATAACCACGCTGATGATGGAGGTTGGGCTCGCACCGGTCAGGTCAGCAAACGGGTTCTTCGGAATGAAGGAAAGCACCATCTGCGGCACGGTCAGGTCAGCCACTTTTCCAACGTAGTTGGTCTGAATCGCGGTCAGACGCGCCGTTTCAGCGGTACCCTGAACCAGACCTTCTGCGGTCAGGCCAAACAGGTTAGTGACCAGCACACCCACCAGCGCGGCAATCAGCGTGGTGAACAGCAGCGTACCAATGGTCAGGAAGCTGATTTTTCCCAACTGGGTCGCGTTATGCAGGCGGGCAACGGCGCTCAGAATAGAGGCGAACACCAGCGGCATAACGATCATCTGCAGCAGCTGGACATAGCCGTTACCGACGATGTTGAACCACTGAATGGAATCTTTAAGAACTGGATTATCGGAGCCATAAATTGCCTGTAATGCCAGACCAAATACGACACCCATGGCCAGACCAACCAGCACCTTTTTCGCCAGGCTCCACTGTTTGTGGCGCGCCTGCGCGAGAAGCAATAGCAATACAGCGAACACAACGACGTTCGCGATGAGTGGAAAATTCATCCCCGTTCTCCTGATTTATTATCGGGTCGGTTTTTACCGATCCTGTTGGCGGAAGGTTAGCAGAAGTGTGATGTAGCGCTTATATCCAAATGGAATTGGTTATGACAAATGGGATAATTTTGTTGGTTTACTGTTCAATCTGGTGATGAATAAAGCGATTGAACTGAAATTGCAGCGAATTAATCATCTGGGATGACCAGCGGACTGCACTGTTTTCGGGCAACGTTTGCGGCATCCAGACGGCGTAAGCAAACAGCGCCATGCACAATACCCGCTCAAGCTGGTTACCTTTTTGCGGCGCCAGGATGGGAAAACGGAAACGCCAGCGGCAGGGCCAAAGTAGCGGCACGCCCGCAGGCGTCAGCATATCGGCAAGGATATGGCTTAAATAGCCCAGCACCATCCCCTGAATGGCATCAGCGGGGACTATCCAGCTTTCAGGCACTTTTAAATAGAAAAGCGTCAGCAGGCCAAACACGGCCAGCAGGCTGTGCGTAAACCCCCGGTGGCCGAACGCGCGGGCGATGGGTTTAGATACCCACTTCAGGCGCTGTCCGAGGAAGGACTTGGGGTGGTCGATGTCGGGCAGCAGACAGGTCAATACGGCGGAAGGAACAATATGCCACCAGTCCCCCTGTGCCAGCACGGGGGTGAGCTCAGCGTTTTTGGCAAATACCGCGCACGCGATTGAAAAAAGCAGGTGGCCTTCCGCCGTCATGATAAAACCCACAAAACTGTCAATTCATACAGTATAGGGTTTTTATACAGTAGGCGGAAGAGGTGACGGTGTAACTGTTTGTCACAAACCGGAGGAGGGCGTTAACCGCCCTGCAGATGATGCGCCGTGAGTTCTGCCAGTGAATTTAGCTTCACATCGGCGAGGGCAAACCGGGGATCGTGGCGGCCTTCTTCCGCAGGCACCACAATGGAGCGCATCCGCGCGGCTTTAGAGGCGACCATGCCGTTAACGGAGTCTTCCAGCGCAACGCAGTTGAGGGGATCCAGGCCGAGCTTAGCGGCGCAGTCCAGATAGACCTGCGGGTGCGGCTTGCTGTAAGGCAATTTTTCAGCGGACGCCAGCGCGTCGAAACTGTCGCGAAGTTCAAACATGACGAGCACTTTTTCCAGCATATGCAGCGGTGAAGCCGAGGCCAGTCCGACCTTCAGCCCCTGGGCTTTACACAGCGCGACGGCCTCACGTACGCCGGGCAGCAGTGGTCTATTCTCTTCCACCAGCGAAATGGCGCGGCTGATAATGCGCGCGGTCACTTCATCACGACTTGGACCCACCCACGGCTGTTGGGCAAACCACAGGTCAACCACCATGTCGATGCGCAGGCCCAGCGTATCGGGTAGTTCATTACGGCGGCTGATATCCACACCCAGGCTGGCCATAACGTCCAGTTCGGCGCGATCCCACAGCGGTTCGGAATCGATCAGTAATCCATCCATGTCAAAAATTGCGGCAAGAATTTGGCGCGGTGTCGACATCACAACGTCTCCTTATCCAGGGTGTACGACAGACGATAAGTGCTAAGCACAATCTGCAATTTAGCATATTGCTTTTAAAGAGCGGGCGAAATTGATGACCAGCAGGTAGACTTAGGCACAAATAACGCGTCTTTATGAAGAGGAACTGATGACGTATCAACAAGCTGGACGCATTGCGGTCTTAAAACGTATTGCAGGCTGGGTGATTTTTATTCCTGCCGTCATTTCTACGCTGATTTCTGTACTCAAATTTATGTACGACCACAGCGAAAAACAGCCGGGTATCAATGCGGTAATGCTTGATTTTGCGCATGTTATGATTGAGATGATGCGTTTCAATACTCCATTTTTGAATGTCTTCTGGTTCAACTCACCCACCCCGGATTTTCATCAACAGCTGAATATCGGCTTTTGGGTGATATACGCCCTGATCTTTGTCGCGCTGGCACTGCAGGCCTCTGGGGCGCGAATGAGCCGTCAGACGCGCTTTTTACGTGAAGGCGTTGAGGATCAGTTGATTCTGGAGCAGGCTAAAGGCCCGGAAGGCATGAGTCGGGAGCAGATTGAATCCCGCATTGTTGTGCCGCGTCACACCATTTTCCTGCAAATTTTCCCGCTCTATATTCTTCCCGTGATTATCATTGTGGCGGGATATTTCTTCTTCTCACTGCTCGGTTTTCTGTAAGCGACACGGGTGGCTGCATAGCCACCCGTTCGCGTCTCAGGCGGCAAGCATACGCTCAAGTGCCCGCTGCGCGTTAACAAGGTGTTCTCCGCCAAAAAGAATGGCTCGGTTCATCAGGGTATAAAGCTGATACACCGGCTGGCGGTCGAGGAAACCGGGCGGCAGGGGGGAAACAGACTGGTATCCGTCATATATTTGCGGCGGCTGCTCCGGATGAAGCGGCAGCATGGCAAGATCGCACTCTCTGTCACCCCAGTAGCAGGCCGGGTCGAAGATGTAGGGGCCGTTTGGACCCAGCGCGCAGTTATCGGACCATAAGTCGCCGTGAAGCAGAGACGCCTGAGGCTGGTGGGAGGCCAGACGCTGCTGAACATGCTCGACGATGGCATCAATATTGCCAAATTCCAGCCCTTTCTCGGCGGCAAGCTCAAGCTGCCAGCCAATGCGCTGCTCGGCAAAAAAAGTCGACCAGCGACGCTGCCAGGCATTGGGTTGTGGCGTGGTGGAGAGGTCGTTGTCAAAATCGAGCCCAAACTGCGGCTGGTCGCTCCACTGATGGAGGCGCGCTAGCTGCTGGCCAAGAATGAATGCATTATGCGCATCCAGAGGACGGGCGGGGAGGTACTCCATCACCAGGAAACTGTAATCGCGGTCGCTACCTACGGCCAGAACCTGTGGGACCGTCACCGTTTTACTGCGCGACAACAGCTCCAGCTGATCGGCTTCGGCGGTAAATATCGGAAGCAGCTCTCGTTCATCGCATTTAACGAAAAGATCGCGCCCTGCGTAGCGTAAATGCCACGCGGCGTGGATCTCACCGCCTGGCAGTTCGTTACGCAGTTCAATTTCACCTTCACCCAGCTGCTCACGTAAAAGATGACTGATAGCCTGCCACATGTTCACTCTCCCATGTTGTCTGCCAGATCATAAAGTTAGCGCATAATTGCGGTAAAAAAATACGAACTAACGCACACCTGAGCGGTTTAAATTCATGCAGCGCACTTATTGTTCTTTTTTTCGCCAGTTTTCCCATGTATCCACGTTAATTTCGCCAGGCTTGTCGGTCACGCTCTCCACCAGACTGGCGGCCAGCGCTTGAACCTCTTCCTGACTAAGGGCGCCGATCAGACCAAATGTCAGGGTGCCTAAATCATGAATATTGCCCTCGTCATCCGTCAGCGTGAGGAGAAAATTAGCCCGGGTAAACGCATTGTTGAGCTCATTCAGCTCGGTCAGCGATGCCTCATGAAGGTTGATGGACACGACGTAGCGTGTGATGTCACCACTGCTCATAATTCACCTCATTGTTATCATGGAAGTTTTCTTAGCATAGTCGATAGTTTGCGTTTGGCGACTCGGTGATGACATTCCCCTCCGTAAAGACGAAGGGGAACAGGCGTTAATTTCGGGACAGGTAATCGACGATTTTTTGCGTATCGGCAAGTGAACAGAGACGTGTGCCCTGGTTGATGGTGGCGGCGCTACCCGCCGCTACGCCGTAGCGTGTCATTTCGAGCAGAGACGCGCCCTGCGCCAGTTTGAGCGTCATCGCGCCCACCATGCTGTCACCCGCGCCAACCGTGCTCTGACTCTTCATCGGCGGCGGAACAACCTGAACGGATGACGATTCATCAACTGCAAGCGCCCCCTGAGGGCCAAGGGAAACCACCACGCGCCGCGCTTTGCCGCTGCGCACCAGCTCCTGCGCGGCGGTGCGAACATCGTCAGGCTGCGTCAGTTCGCGGTTGACCAGCGCGCTTAACTCTTTCTGGTTGGGTTTGACCAGTTCAAGATTGCCCGGCACCAGTGCCGCCTGCAGGGCCTCACCGCTGCTGTCAACGATGCAGCGGATACCGCGTTGCTGTGC
>NZ_CDRQYH010000036.1:0-9095 GCF_977039595.1 Enterobacter sp. | reverse complement strand
CGTCAATTTTTCCGTGCTGACGCCAGGCGGCAGGCTGCCGCTTACCACCAGCAGCGCGCCGCTTTCTATCGTCAGCACTTTCTCTTCAAGCTGACGAAACTCGTCATCGGTAAGTTTCGCGCCCGGCATGACAAAACGGTACTGTTCGCCGCTGGATCCCACGTGGACATGCAGGTTTTGCCGCGTCCAGTCTTTCGCCTCGACGGTGTCTACGGCCACCTGTTCATCGGCCAGCAGAGAGACCAGGTGTTCACCGGTAGCACCACCTGCGGGAAAAATGGCCGTGGCTTTGCCGCCGAGATGGGTAATGGCGCGTGCCACGTTGATCCCGCCGCCGCCAGGCTCAAAGACCGGGGCGCTACAGCGCAATTTACCTTCCGGGTAAATCTGCGGCGTCAGGGTGGCGGAATCAAGGGAAGGGGAGAGCGTCAGGGTGTAGATAGAAACCATCATTACCTCCTTTTAGCATGGGTTCCTTTTAGTCTGGCACCATTTGTCAGGAAGGCAATGTAAATAACAGTATGATTTTAAATATGAATACTGAATAAAAGTCAGGCCGGAGATATATAAAATAAAACGCTTTTTGAGATCGTTCTTATTCAAAAAATGAAATAAGAAAACATTGCTATGTTATTTGCGGCTTTTTATAATTTGTTACCTTTCTCTGGACGCCTTGTCATTGATCCTCAAGAAAGATTCCGGGACCGTGTGGTCTCTTTTTTTGTTGTACGGACTCCTTAATAAAATGAAGCTTTTAAAGACAGTGCCCGCTGCACTGATGCTGGCGGGTGGCGTGTTTGCGGCTATGAACGCGACCGCCGATGATTCCGTTTTTACTGTCATGGACGATCCATCCACCGCGAAAAAACCGTTTGAAGGTAACCTGAATGCTGGGTACCTGGCACAATCCGGTAACACGAAAAGCTCTTCTCTGACGGCGGACAGTACGCTCACATGGTACGGTAATACTACCGCCTGGTCTCTGTGGGGTAATGCCAGCAACACTTCCGCTAACGACGAACGCTCTTCCGAGAAATATGCGGTAGGCGGACGTAGCCGTTACAACATGACCGACTATGACTATCTGTTTGGTCAGGGGAGCTGGTTAACTGACCGTTACAACGGTTATCGCCAGCGCGATGTCTTCACCGCCGGTTATGGTCGTCAGTTCCTGAACGGACCGGTACACAGCTTCCGTTTTGAATTCGGTCCGGGTGTGCGTTATGACGAATACACCAATGGCGATACCAAAACTCAACCGCTCGGTTACGCTTCCGGTACCTATGCCTGGCAGATGACTGACAACACCAAATTTACCCAGGGTGTTTCTGTATTTGGTGCCGACGATACGACGTTGAACTCTGAGACGGCGCTTAACGTGGCTATCAACGAACACTTTGGTCTGAAACTCGCCTACAACGTGACCTGGAACTCTTCACCACCAGAATCTGCGCCGGATCATACCGACCGCAGAACCACGGTTTCACTGGGTTATAGAATGTAATAAAAGCGGGCCGATGATGATGTCGGCCCGTTTATTGTCTGTGACTTTTTGATGTCCCTTCTGATGACCTGCATTCGCCCCTAGCCCCAAATCATTGCCGCCCAACGGAGTAGCAGCATTGCGCCGCAGATGGCAATCAACACCAGCACCATTTTCCAGTGTTTTACGGCAAATCGTTTTGTTGGCATAACCTAATCCTTGTTCGTTAATATCCACAGTCTACCAAACAGGGCCGAAATATGCCCCTTTTCAGGATCGATTGGGTTATGCCAGCGAAGGGTCTGGCTCAGAACCAGTGGAATCGTTCGGCGAGAATCAACAATAAACCTGTGGCGGAAAGGATGTTCAATATCACAACCGTTCTACTGGATACGTTCATGGTATGCACCTTTGGGTTTAAGGACCTGTTCAAGAGTAGCCCAGCATCATCGAAATGCGAGCGCAGGGGAGAAGCAACCTGCAAATTCGTGCGAAAGTGTCAGCCCATCAATCTGGCCGCAGAGGGTGCAATCTCCTTTCTGTTAGTGTTAACATTACGTCGCTTGCCGTAAATCCGAATTAATCTGAATTCGGCAGGTGAATGATGACGAACCAATTTGACGATTGTTGGTCAGATGGTTTCGTAATCTATTGTCAAATCACGATTATTTTCTTTGTATATGCTCTTATGTGTGGGGCATCACTGCAAATAAGGATATAAAATGCCTGTAATTACTCTTCCTGATGGCAGCCAACGCCATTTCGACCGTGCTGTTAGCCCAATGGATGTTGCCCTGGACATTGGTCCTGGTCTCGCGAAAGCGACTATTGCTGGCCGTGTTAACGGTGAGCTGGTGGATGCCTCCGACCTGATTGAAAACGATGCGACGCTTGCCATCATCACCGCGAAAGACGAAGAAGGTCTGGAGATCATTCGTCACTCCTGCGCGCACCTGTTAGGTCATGCCATCAAGCAGCTGTGGCCGAACACCAAAATGGCGATCGGTCCGGTTATCGACAATGGTTTCTACTACGACGTTGACCTTGACCATACTCTGACTCAGGAAGATATCGACGCGCTCGAAAAACGTATGCACGAGCTCGCCGAAACGAACTATGACGTCATCAAGAAGAAAGTTAGCTGGCACGAAGCGCGTGAAACCTTCGTGAAGCGCGGCGAGAGCTATAAAGTCTCTATTCTTGACGAAAATATTTCCCATGATGACAAGCCTGGCTTGTACCATCACGAAGAATACGTCGACATGTGCCGTGGACCGCACGTGCCGAACATGCGCTTCTGTCATCACTTTAAGCTGATGAAGATCGCCGGCGCCTACTGGCGCGGTGACAGCAACAACAAGATGTTGCAGCGTATTTATGGTACCGCGTGGGCCGATAAAAAAGCCCTGAACGCGTATCTGCTGCGCCTGGAAGAGGCGGCGAAGCGTGACCATCGTAAAATCGGCAAGCAGCTTGACCTGTACCACATGCAGGAAGAAGCGCCGGGTATGGTGTTCTGGCATAACGACGGCTGGACCATTTTCCGTGAACTGGAAACTTTCGTACGCTCCAAGCTGAAAGAGTACCAGTATCAGGAAGTAAAAGGCCCGTTCATGATGGACCGTGTGCTGTGGGAAAAAACCGGCCACTGGGACAACTACAAAGATGCGATGTTCACCACCTCGTCTGAGAACCGTGAATATTGCATCAAGCCAATGAACTGCCCGGGTCACGTACAGATCTTTAACCAGGGTCTGAAATCCTACCGCGACCTGCCGCTGCGTATGGCGGAGTTCGGTAGCTGCCACCGTAACGAACCATCAGGTGCGCTGCACGGTCTGATGCGTGTTCGTGGCTTTACTCAGGATGATGCGCATATCTTCTGTACTGAAGATCAGGTCCGTGACGAAGTTAACGCCTGTATTCGTATGGTCTACGATATGTACAGCACCTTTGGCTTCGAGAAGATCGTGGTCAAACTCTCAACGCGTCCGGAAAAACGTATCGGCAGCGATGAGACCTGGGATCGCGCAGAAGCGGATCTCGCCGTGGCGCTGGAAGAGAACGGCATTCCGTTCGAATACCAGCTGGGTGAGGGCGCATTCTACGGTCCGAAAATTGAATTTACCCTGTATGACTGCCTCGATCGCGCATGGCAGTGCGGTACTGTACAGCTGGACTTCTCCCTGCCGCAGCGTTTAAGCGCCTCTTATGTTGGCGAAGACAACGAACGTCAGGTACCAGTAATGATTCACCGTGCTATTCTCGGTTCTCTGGAGCGCTTCATCGGCATCCTGACCGAAGAGTTCGCTGGCTTCTTCCCAACCTGGCTTGCGCCAGTGCAGGTCGTGGTGATGAACATTACCGATTCTCAGGCGGATTACGTTAAAGAATTGACGCAGAAACTACAAAATGCGGGCATTCGCGTAAAAGCAGACTTGAGAAATGAGAAGATTGGCTTTAAAATCCGCGAGCACACTTTACGTCGTGTCCCGTATATGTTGGTCTGTGGTGATAAAGAGGTGGAAGCAGGCAAAGTTGCCGTTCGCACCCGCCGTGGTAAAGACCTGGGCAGCCTGGACGTAAGTGAAGTGATTGAGAAGCTGCAACAAGAGATTCGCAGCCGCAGTCTTCAACAACTGGAGGAATAAGGTATTAAAGGCGGAAAACGAGTTCAAACGGCACGTCCGAATCGTATCAATGGCGAGATTCGCGCCCAGGAAGTTCGCTTAACAGATCTTGAAGGTGAACCACTGGGGATTGTGAGTCTGAGAGAAGCGATCGAAAAAGCTGAAGAAGCTGGAGTAGATTTAGTTGAAATCAGCCCTAACGCCGAACCGCCAGTTTGTCGTATCATGGACTACGGCAAGTTCCTTTATGAAAAGAGTAAGTCTTCTAAGGAACAGAAGAAGAAGCAAAAAGTTATCCAGGTTAAGGAAATCAAATTCCGTCCTGGTACCGACGATGGCGATTATCAGGTAAAACTCCGCAGCCTGATTCGCTTTCTGGAAGATGGCGATAAGGCCAAGATCACACTGCGTTTCCGCGGTCGTGAGATGGCCCACCAACAGATCGGTATGGAAGTGCTTAACCGCGTCCGTGACGATCTGAGTGAACTGGCAGTAGTCGAATCCTTCCCTACGAAGATCGAAGGCCGCCAGATGATCATGGTGCTCGCTCCTAAGAAGAAACAGTAAGGCCTTCAAGCAGCAAAATCTGTGGAGCCTTCGGGTTTCATAGGTTTTGTTCGCCTATGTTTCGTTTATTTAACAATGCGAAGTGGAAGTTATTAAGATGCCAAAAATTAAGACCGTACGCGGTGCTGCTAAGCGCTTCAAAAAAACCGGTGGTGGTGGATTTAAGCGTAAGCACGCAAACCTGCGTCATATTCTGACCAAAAAATCTACTAAGCGTAAACGTCACCTGCGTCCAAAAGGCCTCGTTTCTAAAGGCGATCTGGGTCTGGTTATCGCGTGCCTGCCGTACGCATAAGCCGTTAACGTTTAATTTTTTACTAAGAATATAGATACAGGAGAGCACATATGGCTCGCGTAAAACGTGGTGTAATTGCACGTGCACGTCACAAGAAAATTTTGAAACAAGCTAAAGGCTACTACGGTGCGCGTTCACGCGTTTACCGCGTTGCCTTCCAGGCTGTTATCAAAGCAGGTCAGTACGCTTACCGTGACCGTCGTCAGCGTAAGCGTCAGTTCCGTCAACTGTGGATTGCGCGTATCAACGCAGCAGCACGTCAGAACGGTATTTCTTACAGCAAATTCATCAACGGCCTGAAAAAAGCCTCTGTTGAAATCGACCGTAAGATCCTGGCTGACATCGCAGTATTCGACAAAGTAGCGTTCACCGCTCTGGTCGAAAAAGCGAAAGCAGCACTGGCATAAGCCAGTTGAGAGAGGGGGCCTGGCTCCCTCTTTTCATATAACCCTGTAAGAAGATTGACATTTACCCGTGCAGGCTTTTCAATAAGGTCTTAACGGTTTTTACCAGACAAGGTAACGCAAGCATGAATGCTGCTATTTTCCGCTTCTTCTTTTACTTTAGCACCTGATTTCAGGAGGCTAGCGCGTGAAAGATGAAACGAAAAACAGCGCCAGATAAGCCTCCCGATGGAGGCTTTTTTTGTGCCTGAATTTGAGAGAATAACTCCACCAAATCGGTGTCTGCACCGACATAATGAGGAAAATCATGTCACATCTCGCAGAGCTGGTTGCCAGTGCAACAGCCGCCATTAATCAGGCCTCAGATGTTGCCGCGTTAGACAATGTCCGCGTCGAATATCTTGGGAAGAAAGGGCACCTGACCCTTCAGATGACAACCCTGCGTGAGCTGCCGCCAGAAGAACGTCCGGCAGCGGGAGCGGTGATTAACGAAGCCAAGGAGCAGGTACAGCAGGCGCTTAACGCACGTAAAGCCGAGCTGGAAAGCGCTGTGCTGAATGCGCGTCTGGCTGCCGAGACGATCGACGTCTCTCTGCCGGGTCGCCGCATCGAGAACGGCGGTCTGCACCCGGTTACCCGCACCATCGATCGCATTGAAAGTTTCTTCGGTGAGCTCGGCTTTACCGTGGCGACTGGCCCGGAAATCGAAGATGATTACCATAACTTCGACGCCCTGAACATTCCTGGCCATCATCCGGCACGCGCTGACCACGACACTTTCTGGTTCGACGCAACGCGTCTGCTGCGTACTCAGACCTCCGGCGTTCAGATCCGTACCATGAAGGAGCAGGAGCCACCAATCCGTATTATCGCGCCGGGCCGCGTCTATCGTAACGACTACGATCAGACCCACACCCCAATGTTCCACCAGATGGAAGGCCTGATTGTTGATAAAAACATCAGCTTCACCAACCTGAAGGGCACGCTGCACGATTTCCTGAACAACTTCTTTGAGGAAGATCTGCAGGTTCGTTTCCGTCCGTCCTACTTCCCGTTCACCGAACCGTCTGCGGAAGTTGACGTGATGGGTAAAAACGGCAAATGGCTGGAAGTGCTGGGCTGCGGCATGGTGCATCCAAACGTGCTGCGCAACGTAGGTATCGATCCGGAAGTCTACTCCGGCTTTGCCTTCGGTATGGGCATGGAGCGTCTGACCATGCTGCGCTACGGCGTGACCGACTTACGTGCATTCTTCGAAAACGATCTGCGTTTCCTCAAACAGTTTAAATAAGGGCAGGACAGAACAATGAAATTCAGTGAACTGTGGTTACGCGAGTGGGTGAATACCACGCTGGACAGCGACGCGCTTTCTAACCAGATCACCATGGCGGGTCTGGAAGTGGACGGCGTCGAGCCGGTTTCCGGCGCATTCAACGGCGTGGTCGTCGGTGAAGTGGTAGAGTGCGGCCAGCACCCTAACGCTGACAAACTGCGCGTGACAAAAGTGAACGTGGGCGGTGACCGTCTGCTGGATATCGTCTGCGGTGCGCCAAACTGCCGTCAGGGCCTGAAGGTGGCCGTGGCGACCGTCGGGGCGGTACTGCCGGGCGATTTCAAAATTAAAGCGGCTAAGCTGCGCGGCGAGCCGTCTGAAGGCATGCTGTGCTCCTTCTCCGAGCTGGGTATTTCCGACGATCACAACGGCATCATCGAGCTGCCGCTGGATGCGCCAATCGGCACCGATATCCGTGAATACCTGAAGCTTGACGACAACACTATTGAAATCAGCGTCACGCCAAACCGTGCCGACTGCTTAGGTATCATCGGCGTGGCGCGCGACGTGGCCGTGCTGAACCAGACCGAACTGAACGCGCCGGAGATCGCGCCGGTTGAAGCGACCATCAGTGACGTGCTGCCTATTCAGGTTGACGCTGCGGATGCCTGCCCGCGCTACCTCGGTCGCGTGGTGAAAGGCATCAACGTGAAAGCGCCAACTCCGCTGTGGATGAAAGAGAAGCTGCGCCGCTGCGGTATTCGCTCTATCGACGCCGTGGTCGACGTGACCAACTACGTCCTGCTGGAGCTGGGCCAGCCAATGCACGCGTTCGATAAAGATCGTATCGACGGCGGCATCGTTGTGCGCATGGCGAAAGAGGGCGAAACCCTGGTTCTGCTGGACGGCAGCGAAGCGAAACTGAACGCCGACACTTTGGTGATTGCTGACCACAGCAAGGCGCTGGCAATGGGCGGTATTTTCGGAGGCGAGCATTCGGGCGTCAACGACGAGACGCAAAACGTGCTGCTGGAATGTGCGTTCTTCAGCCCGCTCTCCATCACCGGTCGCGCACGCCGTCACGGCCTGCATACCGATGCCTCTCACCGCTACGAGCGCGGCGTTGACCCGGCGCTGCAGTATAAAGCGATGGAACGTGCGACCCGCCTGCTGATCGACATCTGCGGCGGTGAAGCGGGCCCGGTCATCGAGGTCACCAACGAGGCGACGCTGCCGAAGCGTGCGAACATCACCCTGCGCCGCAGCAAGCTGGATCGTCTGATTGGTCACCACGTTGCCGATGCGCAGGTGACCGATATCCTGAAGCGTCTGGGCTGTGAAGTAACCGAAGGCCAGGACGAATGGAAAGCCGTTGCGCCGTCATGGCGTTTCGACATGGAAATTGAAGAAGATCTGGTGGAAGAAGTGGCCCGTGTTTATGGCTACAACAACATCCCTGACGAGCCTGTGCAGGCAGGTCTGGTGATGGGCACCCACCGTGAAGCCGACCTGTCCCTGAAGCGTGTGAAAACCATGCTGAACGACAAAGGCTACCAGGAAGTGATCACCTACAGCTTTGTTGATCCAAAACTGCAGCAGCTGATCCATCCGGGCCAGGAAGCGCTGATCCTGCCAAGCCCAATCTCCAGCGAAATGTCCGCGATGCGTCTGTCCCTGTGGACGGGCCTGCTGGGTACTATCGTTTATAACCAGAATCGTCAGCAAAACCGCGTGCGAATTTTCGAAAGCGGTTTGCGCTTTGTACCGGATAATCAGGCAAATTTAGGCATCCGTCAGGATCTCATGCTGGCTGGCGCCATCAGCGGTAACCGCTATGAAGAGCACTGGGACCTGGCAAAAGGGACGGTTGATTTCTACGATATGAAGGGCGATCTGGAAGCGATTCTGGATCTGACCGGTAAATTATCTGAAATTGAATTCCGCGCAGAAGCCATCCCGGCCCTGCATCCGGGCCAGAGCGCAGCCATCTATTTAGACGGCAAACGCGTTGGTTTTATTGGGGTTGTTCACCCTGAGCTGGAGCGTAAACTGGATCTGAACGGCCGTACCATCGTGTTCGAGCTGGAATGGAACCCGGTGGCTGACCGCGTGATTCCTCAGGCTCAGGACGTCTCCCGCTTCCCGGCAAACCGCCGTGATATCGCGGTTGTGGTCGCGGAAAATGTGCCCGCAGCAGATATTTTGGCCGAATGTAAGAAAGTTGGCGTAAATCAGGTAGTTGGCGTAAACTTATTTGACGTGTACCGCGGCAAGGGCGTAGCAGAAGGTTTCAAGAGCCTCGCTATTAGCCTTATCCTTCAGGATACCAGCCGTACACTCGAAGAAGAGGAGATTGCCGCTACCGTCGCCAAATGTGTAGAGGCATTAAAAGAGCGATTCCAGGCATCATTGAGGGATTGAACCTATGGCGCTTACAAAAGCT